>JAGQRL010000014.1:563-18276 GCA_020425485.1 Rhodospirillaceae bacterium | reverse complement strand
GCCTCGTCAAGTTCGGCGACACGCACGTGCTTTGCACCGCCAGCCTTGAGGAGCGCGTTCCCGGCTGGATGCGCAACACCGGCCGCGGCTGGGTGACCGCCGAATACGGCATGCTGCCACGGGCGACGGACCAGCGCACCGACCGCGAGGCGGCGCGCGGCAAGCAGTCCGGCCGCACCCAGGAAATCCAGCGGCTGATCGGCCGCGCCCTGCGTGCGGTGACCGATATGGCGGCCCTGGGCGAGTTGCAGATCCGCATCGACTGCGACGTGCTGCAGGCCGATGGCGGCACGCGCACCGCCTCCATCACCGGCGGCTATGTGGCGCTCGCCCTGGCGATCCGCCATTTGCGGGAGATCGGTGCGGTAAAGGCCGATCCGCTGAAGGAGCCGGTGGCGGCGATTTCATGCGGGCTGTGGCGCGGCCTGCCGGTGCTCGATCTGGACTATGCGGAGGACAGCTCCGCCCAGGCCGACGCCAATTTCGTGCTCACCGCATCGGGCGGCATCGTGGAAGTGCAGGGCACGGCGGAACAGGACCCCTTCAGCGAGGAGGAGTTCCTCGCCCTGCTCAAACTCGCCCAGAAGGGCACCCAGGAGCTTGTGGCGGCCCAGCGCGCGGCGTTGGCGGCGGGGTAGCCGCTACTCCGGCCGCACCCCGTGTAGCGCCGCCAGGGTGATTTCGCGCACCGCCTCGGCGGTGACGGGGCCGGGGTTGAGGCCGTTGTCGGTTTCCACGGTGATGGCGGCGATGCGCTCCACATCGTCCTCGCTGATCCCCACCTCTGCCAGCGTGGTCGGCAGGCCGAGATCGCCCAGCAGGTCGAAGATCGCCGCCCCCACGCTTGCCACCCCCATGGCGGCGGCGACGCCGGCCATGTCGTCGGCGGCGAAGCGGGCGTTGTAGGCGGCCACATGGGGCAGCACCAGGGCGTGCGACAGCCCGTGGGAGACGCCGAAGGAGCCGCCCAGCGTGTGCGCCAGCCCGTGTTGCAGGGCAAAGCCGCCGGTCAGCGCCGCCCCGGCCAGCAGGCCGCCATACAGCAGGTCGCTGCGCGCGCCCAGATCGCCGGGGTCGGCCGCCACCCGGCGCACGGCATCGACGATCACCGCCGCCCCTTCGGCCGCAACCAGCCGGTTGGGCGGGCTGATGGTGGGCACGTAGACGGCATCCACACAGTGGGCGAGCGCGTTGAGCGCGCTGGCCGCACTCACCTCCACCGGCAGGCCGATCGATAGCTCCGGGTCGTAGATCACGGTGGAGGCCAGCATGCTCAGCGAGGTGTGCATGCGCTTCACCCCGTCGATGGTGATGCCGCAGAACCCGGTCATCTCCGAGCCGGAATAGGTGGTGGGCATGGCGATGATGGGCACCGGCAGCTCCAGCGCGATGCCCTTGCCCAGCCCCACCGAGGCACCGCCGCCGACGCTCACCAGACAGTCGGCGCCGGCTTCGCGGGCGGCCGCCTGGCCGCGCCGCGCCAGCTCGATGGGCACCTGGGAAATCGCTTCGGCGAGCAGCCCGACGGAGCGGTCGCCCAGCCGGTCGGCCACCTCGCCGGCCATCATCCGCCGGCCGGGCGTGGACACCACCAGCGCCCGCCTGGCGCCCAGGCGCTCCACCTCCTCCACGATGTTGGCGGAGGTGCCGCAGCCGAAGACGATGCGCGGCGGCGTGGCGTTGTAGACATCGCCGGGCAGGGCGAAGCGGCGATCGGTTCCCGCAGCGCGCGCCGCGGCATGGGCTGTTGTGGGTGCTGCAAGCATCGGCGTTACCAATCCGCGATGGTGCCGTCGGCCAGCACGGCGCCCTGGGTGTGCATGATTTCCGGCTCGAACGGGTGCTTGGCGGCTTCCGCCTCGTTCACCTCCACGCCCAGGCCGGGGGCGTCCGGAGCGGGCCAGGCGGAGCCGACCCGGCGCATGGGCACGCTGACCACGTCGTCGTACCAGGGCACGGCACCCACCATTTCCTCCTGGATCACCACGTTGGGGGTGGAGATGGCGAAATGAAGCGCGGCCGCCCCGGCGATGGGTCCGTTGGGGTTGTGGGGGGCAACACCCATGAAGGCATGCTCGGCGGCCGCAGCGATGCGCTTGCCTTCCAGAAGCCCGCCGGTGTGGTTGAGATCGGGCTGGATGATGTTCACCGCCTTCTGGCGGAAGATCTCCTCGAACTCCTTGAAGCCGACCAGGCGTTCGCCGGCGGCGATGGGGCAGCGGGCGCGCTCGGTCACCATGCGCAGGGCCTGGGTGTCGCCCGGCTGCACCGGTTCTTCGCAGAACATGGGATCGTAGGCCGACAGCACGTCGACGAACTGGAGGGCGGCGGAGACCGAGGACGGGCGGCCGTGGAAATCGATCATGATCTCCACGCCTTCGCCCACCGCATCGCGCAGGGCGGCCATCAGGCGGTCGACATGGCGCCGCGCGGCGATATCGACGGAAAAGCCGGAATAGGGAATGAACACGACCTTGAGGGCCGTGTAGCCCATGTCCACCACCGCTTGCGCCTTTTCGCGCAAGGGAGCGGGATCGAGGGTTTCGTAGACCGAGCGCATCTCGCCGAGGCCGAGATGGGTGTAGACGCGGATCTCCTCGCGCACCTTGCCGCCGAGCAGGCGCCACACCGGCAGGCCCAGGCTCTTGCCGAAGATATCCCACAGCGCGTGTTCGATGCCGCTGATGGCGCTGATGCCGATGATGCCGAGCCGGTAGTAGCTGTGCTTGGTCAGCACGCGGACGATCTGTTCGATGTCGCGGGGGTCGCGGCCGACGATCAGCGGCGCCAGGTCCTCCACCGCACCGGTAACGGCACGGGTCTTCCAGTTCAGGCTGGCCTCGCCCCAGCCATACAGCCCGTCCTGGTCGGTCTCCACCTTCACGAAGGTCCAGTTGCGCATCTTGGCATTCACCACCAGCGTCTTGACCGCGGTGATGCGGATGGGATCTGCGGCAGCCATGGGTTCCTTCCTTGACGGTTTCTTAGGCCCGGCCCGGCCGGACCACGTTGTCGAGCGGCCGGCCGTGCACCAGGGCGGCGATGTTGCGCGCGACGATGGCGTAGCGCCGCTCCCACATCTCCCGCGTGATGGCCGAGGAATGGGGCGTGCAGACCACGTTGGGCAGGTCGTGGAACGGGTAGGTGCTGGGCGGCACGCTGTCGGCTGCACCGCTGGGATAGCGGTACCAGACATCCAGGCTGGCGCCGCGGATCGCACCCCCCTGCAGCGCGGCAAAGAGGGCGGCTTCGTCCACCACTTCCGCGCGGGAGATGTTGATCAACACCGCACCCGGCTGCATGCCCGCCAGTTCCGCGGCCCCCACCATGCCGCGGGTGGCGTCCATCAGCGGGCAGGCGATCACCACGTAGTCGGCGCGCTCCAGCAGCTCGCCCAGCGCCACCACCTCGTCCACCGGGCCTTGCGGGCCGGAGAGTGCCGGGTCGGCGGCCAGGATGCGCACGCCGAACGCCTTGGCGCGCACGGCGATGGCCCGGCCGATGCGCCCGAAGCCCACCAGCCCCACCGTCTTGCCGGAGAGTTCGCCATGGGGCACGCGGGAACGGTAGATTTCCGCCCAGCGCTCCGGCACGAAGCTGGCGCGCAGTTCGTCCAGCCGGATTTCCCAGTTGAGCACGGAGGCCAGCACGAATTCCGCGATGGCGCCTTCGTGCTCGAACACGTTGCACACGGTGGTGGTGTCGGCGAGGGCATCGAAGTCGATGCCGTCCAGCCCGGCGCCCGGCACATGCAGCAGGCGGCAGCGGGGCAGGGCGGCCCCGCCGCGCTTCAGGCGCAGCGAGATCACCACGTCCTCGGCGCCAATCTCGCCATCATGGTCGGCTGCCGACGCGGCCTCGCGGGGCAGGGCGACGATCTGCGTGCCGGCGAGCCCGTGGGTGCCAAGCTCCGCCGCCAGCCGGTCTTTGTAGTTGGCGGCTTCGCCCACCATGAAGATCTTCATCGCCGTCACGTCCCTGTAGCGGCGCAAAGTCTACGCAGGCAAATTGCGTCGATCTAATTATTTTTCGCGATTGTTTGAGAACACGGAGTTATCAAATTTCATGCTGCATTTGCTCACTCAAGCGCCGCCGCAGCGGCCGTCGCCAGGTCGAGGAACTGGCGCACCATGGGCGGCTGCGGCTCGCCCAGGCTGGCCGCTCCGAGGGTGAGGAAGGGGCCGGGCCCCGACAGCTTGCGGAACACCGCCAGCGGCCGGTCGTAATGCTGCACCTTGGACGCGATGAAGCCGACGCCCAGGTTGCAGGCGGCCATGGCGACGATGGACTGGGCGGGCGAGGCTTCCAGGATCTGCCGCGGGCTGAAGCCCTGCTGGTGGCACAGCGAGATGATCTGGTCGTAAAGCCGCGGGCCGACATCGCGCGGGAACAGGATGAAGGTTTCGTCCGCCAGGTCCTTCAGCGTGAGAATGCGCTTGCGGGTCAACGGGTTGTCGGACGACAGCACGACGTCGAAGGGCAGTTCCGCCAGCGTGATGCAGGCCAGGGCCGGGTCGCTCACCGGCGGGTGGCAGATGCCCACCTGGATGTCCCCCTCCTTCAGCGCTGCCTCCTGCTCCGCCGTGGTGAGATGGGCGACGGTCAGCTCGGCATGGGGCAGGGCGGCGCGGAAACGCGCGGCGATGTCCGGCAGCAGGATGAACAGGGCCGATGCCGTGGCCCCCACCCGCAGATGGCCGACCACGCCGCGGTCGGTCTCCCGCGTCAGGTCGACCGCGCGCACCATGGTGAAGAGCACCTTGCGCGCTTCGGCCAGGAACACCACGCCGGCGCGGGTGAGCGAGACATGGCGCTTGGAGCGGTGGACGAGCTGGACCTGGAGCTGGTCCTCCAGCCGGCGGATCTGCTGGGACAGCCCCGGTTGGCTGATGTGGCAGCGCTGGGAGGCGCGGCGAAAGTGCAGCTCTTCGGCCAGCGCCACGAAGCATTCCAGGGCCCGCTTGTCCATCGCCGCCGCACCGTCTCGCCAAAACCTGCTCTTCGGTGATAGTTATTGCTTCTCACAGGATCAAGAAAAATAATTAGACATTCTTTATCGCATACCTCTAGCGTCATCCTCGAAGTCCGTCCTCGGGGACCCCGCGGTGCCGTTGCGCTGCCCGGTGTCCAGCGGCCACCGCTGCGGCCCGCCCGCGGACGCATGAGGGTGAAGAAGACGACCGGCCGACCGCAGCAAGGCGGAGTGCGCAAGGCGCTCCGCGGTTGGCCAAACCGGGTGGAAGCGCAGTTTCAAGGAGGTGCACATGTTCCACAAATCGCTTGGCTTGACCGGGGTGGCGTTGATCGTCGGCCTCGGCTTCGGCCTTCCCGCGGCGGCCCAGGACCAGCCGGCCGATTTCCCGCAGCGCCCGATCGACCTGATCGTGATGTACCCCGCCGGCGGTGCCGTGGACGTTACGGCGCGCACCTTCGCGCAGGTCGCCGAGGAGGAGCTGGGCATCTCGTTCCGCGTGGAAAACCGCGTGGGCGGCGCCGGCATGGTGGGCCACACCTACCTGGCGCATGACGCGGCGGCCGACGGCTACACCGTGGGCGTGATCGCCAACCCCTTCATGTTCACCGACATCCTGCTGCGCGACGGGCCGTTCACGGCCGACGATTTCGATCCCATCGTCACCGTCAGCTTCGATCCGGTGGTCTGGGTGGTGAACGCGGAGTCCGAGATCGGCGGCATGGGCTTCGACGAGATCATGGACTACGCGGCGGACCACACGCTGCAGGTGGGCATGAACCCCAACAGCATGTTCCTGTTCGTCAGCGAGTTCATCGAACGCGCGCGCGGCGTGACCTTCGACTTCATCCCGTTCGACGGCGGCCGCCAGGGCGTGATCGCGCTGTTGGCCGGCGATGTCGATGCCACCGCCACCTTCTATACCGAGATCGAGCAGTACATCGACAACGGCGACCTGGTGCCCATCGCGGTGACCGGCGACAGCCGCCACCCGATGCTGCCCGACACCCCCACCTTCAGCGAGCTGGGCGTGGCCGCCGGCGGCCAGACCTGGGGGGCGACCCGCTTCTTCGCCCTGCCGGTGGGCGTGCCGGAAGATCGGCGGGCCTATCTTGCCCAGGCCTTCCTCAACGTGCTGGAGTCCGATGCGTTGGCCGCCGCCTTTGACGAAGCGGGGCTGACCTTGACCCCGGCCGGGCTGGAGGCGACCCAGGCGAACTACGCCGACACCTTCCAGGCCCTCCAGGACTTCCTGGAAGAAACCGGCCGGCTGTAAGCAACTGACGGAGTGGCGCCGGCAGCCGGCACCGTTCCCCCGGGTCCTCCGGGGTGATCGCAAGGTGCCGGCGGCCGCGTCGACGGGGTGTTCATGCGTCTGGTGTTTGCCGGCATCCTGGTTGCCGTTCTGGCGGCGATCGTCTGGCAGTCTACGGAAATCCGCGGATCGGCTGCGATCTACCCCATAGTGGTGAGCATCGGCGCGCTGGTGTGCAGCGTGGCCTTCCTGGTGGCCCGGGCGCTGGCCCCTGCGCCGCAGGGCGACGGGGGGCCGGCGATCGGCTTGCGGCTGCCGGCCGGCAGGGCGCTGCGGCTGGCCGCGGTGGCGGCGGTGTGGCTGGCCTATGTGGTGGCCCTGCCCTATGCCGGCTTCATGGTGGCTTCGTGGGTCGCCCTGTTCGTCTCGCTGGCCATCACCCACGGCCGGCCGAGCCTGTCGGGCGCCCTCGGCACGGCCGCCTTCGTGCTGGTGTTCGCCATCCTCATCAAGATCGTGCTGTACGTGCCGGTGCCCCAGGCGTGGCCCGACCAGCAGCTCGACATCCTGCTCTACGAGTGGCTGTGACCGGCGATGGGCGCGGGTGCGACTGAGACTGAGGCTGAGACTGGGCAAACCGCCTGCAAGGGCCTGGGAGGTGGACCGTGTGGGAAGGCATAGCCACGGCGCTGTCGGCGCTTAGCCTCACCTTCGCCGTGCTTGGCGTGGTGCTGGGCGTGATCATCGGCGCCATCCCCGGGCTCACCGCCACCTTCGGCATTGCGCTCTTGATCCCGGTGACGTTCCTGATGGCGCCGGAGCACGGCATGATCATGCTGGCCGGCATCTATGCCGGGGCCATCTACGGCGGCAGCATTTCCGCCATCCTGCTCAACATCCCCGGCACGCCGGCGTCCATCGTCAGCGGCTGGGAAGGCCATGCGCTCGCCAAGCAGGGCAAGGCGCCGCTGGCTCTGGGCATTTCCGCCCTGGCATCCGGCGTGGGCGGCATCATTTCCGCCATCGCGCTGATGTTCCTGACGCCGACGCTGGCGCAGCTCGCCCTCAGTTTCGGGGCGCCGGAATACGTGGCCCTGGTGGTGTTCAGCCTGGTGATTGCCGTGGTGATGCTGGACACGCCGATCTTCGCCAACATCACCGGCGCCTTCCTCGGCCTCATCCTGGCCTCGGTGGGGGTGGACCCGGTGAACGGCACCGGGCGCTTCATCTTCGGCTTCTACCAGCTCTTCTCCGGGCTCAACGTGGTGGCGGTGCTGGTGGGCTTCTTCTGCCTGCCCCAGGCGATCGTGCTGGTGGCCGAGGCGATCTCCGGCGTGGAGTCCGTGGCGGTGGGCCGGGTGGCGGCCACCAAGCCGCGCCAGGTGCTGGCGCAACTGATGAAGGACCGCTGGCTGGCCCTGCGCAGCTCGGTGCTGGGCACCGGGCTCGGCATCCTGCCAGCGGTGGGGCCGGAATCGACGCCGCTGATCGCCCACACGCTGGAACGCCGGCTGTCGAAGGAGCCGGAGAAGTTCGGCAAGGGATCGGAAAGCGGGCTGGTGGCGGCGGAAACCTCCATCAGCGCCAATGTGGGCGGATCGCTGATCCCGCTGCTGGCGCTGGGCATTCCCGGCAGCGGTGCCGCCGCGGTGTTCATCGGTGCCCTGACGCTGCACGGGCTCAGGCCCGGCCCGCTGCTGTTCGTGGAGCGGCCGGAGGTGATGTACACCTTCTTTGCCGGCTTCCTGGCGGTGAACCTGCTGAAGACGGTGATCGGGCTTTACGGCGCGCGCTACCTCGCCCGGCTGCTGGTGCTGCCGCGCGGCGTGATCGCCGCCTTCGTGATCTTTTTTTCCATCTTCGGCGCCTACGCGGTGGACACCAACCTGTTCAACATCTGGGTGATGTTCGCTTCGGCCTTCCTGGCCATGGGGCTGGGGGCGGTGGGCATTCCCATCCTGCCGGTGGTGCTGGCCTTCATCCTGGGCGGCGTGCTGGAACGCAACCTGGCGATCACCCTGGCGCGCTCGGACGGCGTCGTCTACTTCCTGGAACGGCCGCTGGCGCTGGGCATCTTTGCCGTCACCGCGATGATCATCCTCCTCAGCACCTGGCGGCGCCTCGGCCGCTTGCGCAAACGCAGTGTCGAGGCGAAGGCGTAGGCCTGCCGAACCTGGCCACCCGGCCGCCCAGGCCGCTGCCGTCCATCGGGAGGCCGCACAGGCCGGCTAGTACCCGGCCCACCAGTCCTTCAGTTCCTGGAAGCTGTAGGGCTCGCGGCCGACGACTTGGCGGAACTTGTCGTGGATCAGCTCCCATTCGGCGTCGCCACCGCTTCCGGTACCACCGTGGCCGGTGCCGCCATGGCCCGTTCCCCCATGTCCCGTACCGCCGTGGCCCGTTCCACCGTGGCCGGTGCCGGACTGGGTTTCGCCGGTCATCGCCCGCCAGCGCTGCTTCACACCGTCCCAATAGCTGCCCATCGCCATCCTCCATCGAAATTGAGGCAAGGATCATCGGCACCCGCAACAGCGCGCCGTTTCCTGGCGTCTCTCGCTGTCGGTTGATGGTCTTGCCGAATGGCTCCCGGCGCAACGCCCATGTGCCGGGCCGGTGCAACCGGGGCGATGGCGCCGGTCGGTCGGGCTGCGCGAAGGGCGGTAGGGGAGCATTCCGCGCTCAAGCAGCCCGAAGGGCGATAGCGCGAAACAAACTGGCGGACCCGGCGAGACTCGAACTCACGACCTCTGGCTTCGGAGGCCAGCGCTCTATCCAACTGAGCTACGGGTCCTGGACGTCTGGTCTTCAGGCGGTGCTGAAGAGCGCGGCACCCTAGCGCCGGGGCGGCGGATTGCCAAGGCCGATGCATGCAGGGGCGGTCGGCGCCGGCTGGCCCCGGGTTCGGCCCTCTCCCTGCCCCCAGCCCGGCCTCAGGACTCCTCCAGGCCCATGCGGACCAAAGCCTCCGCGGCATCGGCCACGCCGGCGCCGGAGGGCAGCGGTGCTTCGGGGTTCAGCACGAAGCTGGCGACATCCCGCGTCGGCATGCCGCGCAGCACGTCGCGCAGCAGCAGGTGATAGCCGTTGGAGTAGACGGCGAGCCGGGTGGTGGCCGCCGGCACGGATTCGACAACGCGCCGCTGGCCCGGCACCGGCACCACGTTTTCATGCGCCCCGAACATCACCAGGGCGGGCGAGCGCAGCCGTTCCACCGCATCGTAGGCGGCATCGATCAGGCGGGTGAGGCCGGCCAGCGCATCGGCGCGGGTGTCCTTGATCACCAGCGGGTCGCGCCACAGTTCCAGTTGGGTCTGGCGGTCGTCGGTGGGGCGGCCGACCACGCCTTCGCCGCGCGAGGTGATGCCGCCAAGGCCGTTTTCCGCCAGCCACAGCATGGCCAGCACGGGGTCCGACAGGGCGTCGCGGTCGAGCACGCCAGGCGCCACCAGCACATAGCGGTTGGCCGGCGGCGGATCGTCCGATGCCGCGGCCACCAGCACCACCGAGCCGCCCATGCTTTCCCCCAGCACCACCAGCGGCAGGTCGGGATAGCGGGCGCGCAGCAGGCCGGCCACCGTGCGCAGATCGTCCACCATGGTCTCGGTATCCGGCCAGATGCCGGGCTGCTCGGTGGCGCCGAAGCCGCGCTGGTCGTAGGCGTAGGTGACGATGCCGTCGCCCGCCCAGGTTTCCGCCGGCTCCTCGAAGGCGTTGGAGTAGTCGTTGAAGCCGTGCACGCCGAGCAGCACCGCCTGCGGCTCGCCCTCGGCCTCCCAGTGGCGCACCGGCAGGCGATAGCCATCCGCCGCGATCACCGCCTCGCCGTCCTCGGCCCAATGGGCAGCGGCGATGGGCGGCCCCATGGGCTGGTAGCGGGTGGCGCAGGCCCCCAGCAGCAGCAGGGCCGCCAGGGCGAGAAGGCCGGGTGCGGTGCGCCCGATCCTCGCTGCTGAGCCCCGGCCCCGGCCTTGGCTGCGGGCCTGTGCCGCCGCTGCGGTCATTTCGGGCCGTCGCTGCCGATCATGGTTTCCAGGATGCGGGTGACCATCTCGTCGATGATGTCCAGATCGTCGCCGGCGCCAACCACCACGATGATCTGGCGATCCTGGATGCAATAGACGGTGTAGAGTTCTTCGGTGCGCGGCGATTCCGCCCAGGCCGCGGACTCGGTGCGGGACAGCAGCCGCAGGCCGATCTGCTCGAAGGCGTCCTCGCCCGCGGCCATGCAGGCATCCACCGAACTCAGCGTGCCGAACTCCAGCCAATTCATCGACATGGAGACGGCCGACGCCGCCGTGCTCCACAACGCCACCGTTGCAGCGGCGGCCACCCCCAGCTTTGCGCGCACGTTTCCCTCCGGGCCGGTCGGGCCTCTCTGGCATCGGCGGACCGGGCACAGATCGGCCCGGCCCGTCGTCACACACTTGGGCGGGGCAGAAACCGCCCCGCGATGGTCAGCTAGCCGACACGATGCGGCGGCTTCAGGGCGAGAGCGTGGGATTGTGTCGGCGGCATCAGTTCTTGCCGGACGTGCCGCCGCCGAAGCTGTCGAGGATGCTGACCACGGTGGCATCGACATTGTCGAGGTCCGGGCCGGCGCCGACGACCACCAGGATCTGGCTGTCGGCCAGGCAGTACACGGTATACAGCTCGTCGACATTGGGCGCTTCGGCCCAGGCCGCCGAAGCCGTGCGGCTGAGCAGCGAAAGCCCCATCCGGTTCAAGGCGTGCTCGGCCTCGTCGAGGCACTCGTCCAGCGTGGCGATATCCCCGAACTCCAGCCAGTTCATGGAGATCGACACGGCCGAGGCCGCAGACGTCCACATCACCGTCGCGGCGGCCGCCGCAACACCTGTCTTCCACATCATCCCTCGTCTCCCCTCCTTGGCCGCTTTCGGCTCTCAACTCGATGATGAGGGATTGATCGGCGAACCGGAAGCGCCCGCGGCCCTGGGAGGCAAGGTTTTCGCCCGCAGTGCGGCGCTGTCGCTCATCCGGCGGACGGTTCGGTGGATTGGGCCGCTTCGGCCCGCACCCAGTCCCGGAAGGCGGTCACCTTGGGTTCCGTCAGCTTCTCCTCGGGGCAGACGAGGTAGTAGGCGAAGGCCGTGGCTTCGGCGACGGAGGGCGGGAAGGGCCGCACCAGGCGCCCCGATTTCAGGTCGGTCAGCACCAGGGCGCCGCTGGCCAGCGCCACGCCGTGGCCTTCGGCCGCCGCCTCCACCGCCATGCTGTCGGCCCCGAAGCGCAGGCCGCGCTCGGTGTCGATGTCCTCCACCCCGGCGGCGCGCAGCCACATCCGCCAGGTGGGGGCGGACTCCTGCTCCATCTTCCACTGCACATGCAGCAGTGTGTGGGCCTTCAGGTCGGCGGGCGTGCGCAAGGGCGGGCCGCGCTCCAGCAAGGCCGGGCTGCACACCGGAAACGCCACCTCCGGCATCAGCAGCTCCGCCACCAGGTTGCGGTAGGCGCCGCGGCCGTAGCGCAGGGCCACGTCGACGCCGTCGGCGGCGAAGCTCGCCAGGGCATCGGTGGCATCGATGCGCACGTCCACCTCCGGGTGGGCCTGGTGGAAGCGTTCCAGGCGCGGCACCAGCCACTTGGCGCCGAAGGAGGGGGCGACACTGACCGTGAGAATGTTGGTGCGCGCCGGCCGGCGCATGATCTCCGCCGCCTCGGCCAGCTTGTCGAAGCCTTCGCCCAGGGCGGGCAGGCCGGCCTGGCCGGCGTCCGTCAGTTCCAGCGCGCGGGTGAGGCGGTGGAACAGCGGCCGGCCGACATGGGCTTCCAGCGCGCGCACCTGCTGGCTGATGGCCGCCGGGGTCACGCTGAGTTCATCGGCCGCCTTCTTGAAGCTGAGGTGGCGTGCCGCGGCTTCGAAGGCGCGCAGGCCGTTGAGGGGGGGAAGGCGCCGAACCATGATGCCTATACGATAGCAAACCTATCTTATGTGGCAATGACTTCTCGTTTGTCGAAGCGCGGTATCCGGCCGAAATATGGGTGCAGATGAAACACCGGCCTCCGATCGCCCTGCCGATAGAACAAATCTTCTAATGGATCGGGGGACCCGGAAAACCGTGAAGGAGAAGCGTCATGGGCATCGCACATGCATGGATCCTCAGCCGGCCCGAGTATCGCCCCCATGTCCAGGCGGCCCTGGACAGCCGCGCCGCCGCCCTGTCCACCACGGCCGCGGCCTCGTGGCACGGCCTGGCAAGCCTGGTGAGCTGGCCCGTGCGGGCAGTGGGCCGGGTGGTGGGCCGAGTGGTGCGGCGCCGCGCGCTGCTGCGCCAGCTCGGCGGGCTCAGCGACCGCATGCTGAAGGACATCGGCGTGTCGCGCAGCGAGATCGACGGGCTGGCCCAGCACTATGCCGTGCACCCCGGCGTCCGCCTGGAACTGGCGGACCTGCAGCGCAGCCGCGCCGCGGCGCCGAAGATGGCCGCTGCCGTTCCCGCCAGGGAGCTGCGGCCGGCGGTTCGCCCGGCGCCGGCGAGTGTGGTGCGGCCCGTGGTTCCGGCGGTGCGCCACGCCGCCCTGCCGATGGGCCGTGCCGCCCCGGTTGCCGGCTGCGGCTAGTCTGAGAGTGTGTCGCCGGATGGCGCGGTGATCCGCCCGCCATCCGGCCGCACGGGCCGCATCGGTCACTTGTCACGAGACAAAGCCGGCCGCATGTGCGACCTCTGGGGCGTCTTTCGGAACCCCGTGCCGACGCCCCATGGATCAGATGTCTGCCAAGGCTGCCTTGCAGGAAACCGCCGACGCGGCCGTTGCCGCCGCTGACGCCCTGAAATCGGCCCCCTTCTTCCAGGTGCCGTTCTATTACCTGCGCCATGGCGAGAGCACCTATAACCTGGCCGGGCGGATCGCCGGCTCCGTCGACCCGGAGCTGACCGAGCTTGGCCGCAGCCAGGCGGAGGACGCGGCCGACGTGCTGGAAGCCCACGGCATCCGCACCATCCATGCCAGTGCCGCCCAGCGCGCCAGCGCCACCGCGGAACCCCTGGCGCGCCGCCTGGGGCTGCCGGTGCACCGCCACGCCAGCCTGTGGGAACGCAACTGGGGGGTGATGGAAGGCGAACCCCTGGCCCTGCTGACCGATCGCTCCATCACGGCCGACGGCGGGGAAAGCCTGGTGGACTTCAACCTGCGCATCATGCGGGCGCTGGCCGGCTTGCCGGGCGACCGGCCGATCCTGGTGGTGGGCCATTCCGGCACGCTGCGTGTGCTGCGCATCGTGCTGGGCACCGGCGACATTCCGCCGTCCATCGGCAACGCCCTGCCCATCCGGGTGGAGCCGCCGGCGGCACCGGGTGGGGCGTGGTCGCTGATCGAGCTTTCGTGATCGGCCGCCGCCGGATTGCCGTTTCGGCGCCCGCCGCACCACCGGTTTCGCCCAATTCCCGTCACCAGCCGGCGCCATCTTCCAGGCCATGAGATACGTCGCCAAACTCGCCCTTGCCATCGTCCTCTGTGCCGCCGCGGTCCTCCCCGCCGCCGCGCAGACCGAGACGCTGGACACCGAACAGCGGATCCTGGTGCAGGAGATCCTGGCCGAGGTCCGCCGCATCGATACCCTGCGGGCCGATTTCGTGCAGGTGAACCCCAACGGCTCGCGCTGGACCGGCACCTTCTATCTCGACCGGCCGGGCCATATGCGCATCGAGTACGACAACGAGCCCTACCTCTACGTCGCCGACGGCAACTTCCTCAGCTACTACGACGGCGAGCTGGACCAGCGCAGCGACATCCCGCTGGGCCAGTCGCTGGCCGACTTCTTCGTGCGCGAGGAGATCGGGCTGGACGACGACGTGACCGTGGTGGACGCCGGGCATTCCGGCGACAGCGTCTATGCCACCGTGGTGCAGGCCGACGACCCCGGCGCCGGCACCCTGACGCTCTACCTCACCGACCAGCCGCGCGCGCTGGAGCGCTGGGTGGTGGTGGATGGCCAGGGCCAGCGCACCGAGGTGACCTTGACCTCGCGGGAAACCAACGTGGCGCTGTCCGACGACCTGTGGCGGGCACCGCGGCCGGAGCGCGACTACCGGCCGGACTGACCGCTCCCTCGCGGCAGCGTCTTCTGTTCAGTCTACACCGGCCCTCGTCTCCACCCGGTCACCCTATGTATGACAATGGCTTGGGTGGCCGGGTGGGGGCGAGGGCGGTGCAGACCGGATAGATAGGTAACACGGCAGACCGGATAGATGGGTGACAGGTCTAAGCATCGGCCAGGAGGTGGCCGATGCCCTGGAAAGAGACCTGCGGCATGCACGAACGTATCGCCTTTGTGTCTGCCTGTGTGAGGGATGAAGCGCCGATGGCGGAGCTGTGCGCGGCCTTCGGCATCAGCCGCAAGACCGGCTACAAGTGGTTGGAACGGTTTCGCCTGGAAGGTCCGCAAGGGCTGCACGAGCGCTCGTGTGCGCCGCGGGTGCATGGCCGGCGCATGGCGCCGGAGCTGGCCGAAGCGATCCTGGCGCTGCGCCGCGACCGGCCTCATTGGGGGCCGCGCAAGCTGCGCGCGGTGCTGTGTCGCCAGCGCCCGGAAGTGGCCTGGCCGGCCCCCAGCACCATGGGCGATCTGCTGCGGGCCGAGGGGCTGAGCCAGCGCCGCCGCCGGCTGCGACGAGCGGCGGTGGGCCAACCGACGCCGTTCGGCACGGTGACAGCCCCCAACGACCTGTGGTGCATCGACTTCAAGGGGTGGTTCCGCACCGCCGACGGCAGCCGCTGCGATCCGCTGACGATCACCGATGCCCACAGCCGCTATGTCCTGGACTGCCGCATCGTCGCACCGCTCCATGGGCCGGTGGAGGCGGCGGTGCACGCGCTGTTCCAGCGCCACGGCCTGCCCAGGGCGATCCGCTCGGACAATGGCCCGCCGTTTGCGGCAGCCGGTCCGGGCGGTCTCACCCGGCTGTCGTTGGGCTGGCTGAAGGCGGGCATCGCGTTGGAGCGGATCGACCCCGGCAAACCCCACCAGAACGGCCGGCACGAACGCTTCCACCTGACCTTGAAGCAGGAGACCGCACGGACGCCGGCAGCAGACCCGGCCGCCCAGCAGGCCCGCTTCGATGCCTTTTGCCGGGACTACAACCACCACCGGCCGCACGAGGCGCTGGGTCAGCAACCGCCGGCCAGCCTGTGGGTGCCCTCGCCGCGGCGCCTGCCGGAAACCCCGGCCGAGCCCTGGTACGACGCCCACCACGCGGTGCGCCGGGTGCGCGCCAGCGGCGAGATCAAATGGGGCGGCCGCTCGGTGTTCATCAGCGAGACCCTGGCCGGCGAGACGGTCGGCATCGCCGAGACCACGGACGGCGATTGGCTGGTGCGCTACGCCCATATCGACCTGGGCATCATCCACCCCAAGCGGCTCCGCCTGATCCGCTTCGTGCCCACAAAATCGCCCCGCCACCACGCGGACAGACCAAGAACGCTGTTACCCATGTAACCGGTCTAAACTGTTACCCTTCCATCCGGTTGCACAGGCCGGGGCCGACACAAGGACGAGTCAGCCGACGCTGTCGCTGGCGTCCTGTTCGTCCGTGCCCAGTGCCGTGGCCAGGCTGTGGGTGGCCGAGCCGGGGCGCAGGGGCTTGGGCTGGCTCGTCGCCGGCGCCCAGCCGGCCAGGCTGATCACCTCGAAGGTGGCGGTGATGCGCCCCTCGGCGTTGCCGAACTTCTCCGCATAGAGCGCTGCCGCCTCCACCCAGAAGCGCCGCGGCAGCACCCGGCGGTCGCGCAGGCGGTGCACCGCCGTCTGCCCCATGCCGCGCAGGTCGGCGACCAGGCGGAACAGGCTGGGATAGGTCACCGTCACCGTCTGGCTGTCGGCCACCGGCAGGGCGAAGCCGGCGCGCTGCAACAGCCCGGCGGCATCGCGCAACTGCACCAGCGGCGACAGCCGCTGGGAGGCGCCACCCAGCACCCGCGCTTCGGCTTCCACCAGCACCTGGCGCAGCTCCCACAGGGTTTCGCCGCCGATCAGCGTGGCCAGGAACAGCCCGTCGGGCCTGAGCGCGCGGTTGATCTGCACCAGCGCACCCGGCAGGTCGTTCACCCAGTGCAGCGACAGGTTGGAGACGATCAGGTCGAAGCTGGCTTCGGCGAAGGGCAGTCCCTCCTCGTCCGCCACCACCACCGGGTGGCCGGGATCGGGGCCGCGGGCGCGCGCCGCCATGGCCGGGGTGCCGTCTGCCAGCACCAGCCATTCCATCGCCCGCCGCCCGGCCAGATGGCCGACCATCTCGCCGCCATGGCAGCCCAGATCGAGCACGCGGGGAAAGCCGCGCAGCACATCCTCCAGCCGGTCGGCCAGGAGGTCGGCACCGTGGCGCACCAGGAAGTCGTGGGCATACCAGTCGCCCCGTGCGGCACGGGTACGGTGCCGGCGCAGCAGCGACCGGTCGAAGATGTCCGCGTGGTGAAGCTCGCTCATACCTGGCATATAGCGATTCCCAACGCCGTCGCCATCGGTGCCATGCAACCGGATGTTCTTCGCACCGTCCTCGCCGCAGCACCGCGCCGCCTTCTGGATGCGCTGCTGCCGCCGCGCTGCCTGGACTGCGGCGGGCTGGTGGACCGCCAGGGCAGCCTGTGCGCCGACTGCTGGTCGGCCATCGGTTTCCTCGCGCCGCCGTGGTGCGACCGCTGCGGCCTGCCCTTCGAGCTGCCGGAACCGCCGGGCAGCGAGTGCGAGGCGTGCCGCCGCCAGGCGCCCGTTTTCGGCCGGGCGCGGGCCGTGCTGGCCTATGACGACGCCTCGCGCGACCTGATCCTGCGCTTCAAGAATTCCGACCGCACCCTGGCCGCCCCGCCCTTCGCCCGCTGGATGGCGCGCGCCGGGGCCGACCTGTGGCCGGGGGCCGACCTTCTGGTGCCGGTGCCGCTGCACCGTCGCCGGCTGATCGCCCGGCGCTACAACCAGTCTGCCCTGCTGGCGGTGGCGCTTGCCCGCGAGACCGGCATACCAGCCCTGCCCGATCTGCTGTGCCGGGTGCGCGCCACGCCCAGCCAGGGCGGCCTCAGCGTTTCCGAGCGGCGGGCCAATGTGCGGGGAGCCTTTCGCGTGCGGCGGCGTTATCTCTCTGCCATTGCCGGTTTGCGCCTGGTGCTGGTGGACGATGTGTTCACCACCGGGGCGACGGTGGAAGCGCTCACCCAGGTGCTCACCGAGGCCGGTGCTGCGGCGGTGGATGTGGTGACACTGGCACGGGTGGCCCGCCAGCGCCCCTTGCGCTAGGGTTGAGGGTTCCCACGTGCGGTGAGAGGTCGACGCTGCTTGCCGTGCGATGGAGCGCCGATCCGGGTTTCGTCTGGTAGATCAAGGACCCCCTGCTTATGGCGACCGTGACCATGTATTCGAGCCCGTTCTGCCCCTACTGCTTCATGGCCAAGCGGCTGTTGAAGAAGAAGGGCGTGGAGATCGAGGAAATCGACGTGATGGCGGAACCCAGGCGACGCGTGGAGATGAAGGAACGGGC
>JAGQRL010000014.1:0-445 GCA_020425485.1 Rhodospirillaceae bacterium | reverse complement strand
GCCTGAGGCGCGTTTCGCCGCTCCCAGCACGGTTCCGCCCCGGAGCCGGCGCAACCTTGCGAAGGAGCCCAGCATGGGCCGCTACCTGCACGTCGCCTGCATCCAGGTCAATTCCGGCACCGAGATCGCCGACAACCTGCACGTCGCCTGCGATCTGGCGCGCCGCGCCCGCGCTTCGGGTGCCGAGTTCATCTGCCTGCCGGAAAACGTCGCCTCGGTGCGCCAGGGCCGTGCTGCCATCCTGGAAACCGCGTTTGAGGAAAACGCCCACCCCGCACTCGGCGCCTTCAAGAGCCTGGCGGCGGAAATCGGCGTGCCGGTGCTGGCGGGCACGCTGCCCGTACTGGTGCCCGAAGAGGGCGGCGAGCGGGCGGCGGCGCGCAGCTTCCTCATCGGCCCCTCGGGCGCGATCCTGGCGTATTACGACAAGATCCACATGTTCGAC
>JAGQRL010000013.1 GCA_020425485.1 Rhodospirillaceae bacterium | reverse complement strand
GGGTGGCCGGGTGGGGGAGCGGGCTTGGACCGCATGCACCGCAGGCGAAGACGCGGTCGCACGTCGGGCGCAACCCCGCCGGGGATGATCCGGCGGGGCGATGTCTGCGTCAGGCGGCCTGGGCGCAACCGGTCAGGCAGCGATAGGCCGCGGTTTCGAAATCGAGATAGCCGGGGAAGGACACGGCATCCCCGAAGGGGAAGATCTGGGTGGCCCAATAGCCGCCGAAGCCGTTCTTCCGGTCGATCCAGAAAAAGCTGTTGGCGAGCCCGGCCCAGCCGATGGCCCCGGCGGGGCGGCCGGTGGGCGCTTCCTCGTCGTTGACCATGAAGGTGTAGGACCACGACTTGGCGAGGCCCGGGAAGAATTCCGCATCGTTGGAAAGCTCCGGGATGACGCCGGGCAGCATCCGCACCTGCTGGTGCGGCTTCAGCCCGTTCTTCACCGCCATCTCCACCGTTTCCGGCTTGAGCACGCGGCCGTGCGGCCCCGCGCCGTCGTTCAGCCACATGCGGATGAACTTCATGTATTCCGGCACGGTGGCGTAGAGCCCGTGGCCGGCCATCTCCACTTCCGGCTCGTCGGGCAGGGCAAAGCCGTCCAGCGGCTTCAGGGACCCGTCCGCGCCGCGCCCGTGGATGGTGGCCGTGCGCTCCTTCATCGCCGGCGTGCGGGTGAACGCGATCTCCACCATGCCCAGGGGATCGAACACGCGCTCCTTCAGAACCTGGCCCAGGCGCTGGCCGCGGATGCCTTCCACCACCTGGCCGGCCCAGTCGATATTGGTGCCGTATTCCCAGCGCTCGCCGGGATCGAACAGCAGCGGCGTTTCGATCGCCGCCCGGTTGGCTGCCACCACGCTGGGCTGGCCATGCTCGTCGGCCAGGCGCTTGTAGTCCTCGTTGAAGAAGTCGTAGGCGAAGCCGGCAGTGTGCAGCATGAGCTGGCGGGTGGTGATGTCGGTCTTCGGCGGACGAAGCTGCAAGCTGCCGTCGGCGCCGAAGCCGGTCAGCACCTGCAACGTGCCGATGGCCGGCGCGTACTCCTTGGCCGGGGCGTCGAGGTCGAGCAGCCCCTCCTCCACGCATTGCAGCACGGCGGTGCCGCCGATGGCCTTGGTGGTGGAGAAGATGGCGAACACGGTGTCCTCGGTCATCGCCGGGCCACCTAGCCGCCGTTCCCCGGCCGCACCGGAATAGATGTCGCCCGTGCGATCCGTCACCATGGCCACCACGCCGGGCACGCGGGGTTCGCCCGTCGTCACCGTGCGGAGAACGGCGTCGCAGGCTGCCGTTAAGTCGGTCATTCTGATTTCCTCCCGAAACGGGTTTTGCTTTTGGTTGTATGCAGAAAGATCGGCGGGCCGGGCGCCGTGGCAAGGGTGCCGGCACATGGCCCGTCGACGGACCCCGGGCCGGCCGGCCCCTGGACGGCGGGGCACGAAGGCGCCATGTCGTCCCCAAGGCAGCATCGCCCACCGGCCCCGACAAGATGACGAGGACCCCATGGAATACCTGCACACGATGGTGCGCGTGACCGACCTGGACGCGTCGCTGGACTTCTACTGCAACAAGCTGGGGATGACCGAGATCCGCCGGCGCGACAGCGAGAACGGCCGCTTCACGCTGGTGTTCCTCGCCGCCGACGAGGATGCCGACACCGCACGGACCACCCAGGCGCCGCTGCTCGAACTCACCCACAACTGGGACCCCGAGCCCTACACCGGCGGCCGCAATTTCGGCCACCTGGCCTTCCGCGTCGACGACATCTACGCCACCTGCCAGAAGCTGATGGACGGCGGCGTCACCATCAACCGGCCGCCGCGCGACGGCTACATGGCCTTCGTGCGCTCGCCGGACGGCATCTCCATCGAGCTGTTGCAGAAGGACGGGGCGCAGGAGCCGCGCGAGCCCTGGGCCTCCATGGCCAACACCGGCTCCTGGTAGCGGCCCGCTCCCTCCCCCGCCCCTACGGGTCCGGCGGCGGCCCGGGCGTCGGTGCGGCGTCGTTGAGCGCGGCCATCAGTGCCGGCGTCAGCCGCACTTCGTAGCCAAGCCCATGGGCGCGCTGGAAGGCGGTGAGTGCGGTCAGCGTCTGCTCGCCGAGGAACCCGTCCACCGGGCCGGGGTTGTAGCCGGCCAGGCCCAGCAGGCGCTGGATGCCGGCGATGCGCGCCTGGTCCAGCGTCGGCCAGTGGGTCGGCCCGGTAAGATCGAAGGTCCAGCTTGCCGCGCCGTTGTGCTCCAGCACCCGGAAGCCCCGCTGCACGGACCCCGGCGCACAGGGCGGCCGGCCGGTGAACTGGAAGCGGTCGTCGGCGGTGCAGAACGGCTCGCCGCCGGCCCACACCTCGCGGCCACCGCCGGGCCCGGCCCGCAGCGCATAGGCGTAGAGGTAGAGGCCCGTGGGCGGCAGCGGCCGGCCGATGGGCGTCTGGCAGGCGCCCGGATAGATCACCCACCAGCCCTCAGAGCTGCGCGTCGTCGCGCCGGTCTGGCCGACCGCGGCGACCACCACGTACTCGGTGCGGTTGCACAAGATCAGCTCCGCCGCGGCCGGTGCGGAGGCGAGGATCAGGCCGACGGCGGCACACAGGGCGGGAAAACGCATCGGGCAGGCTGTGGACAGGCTATGGGGCGGATCGCAATCCTGGTCACCCTAAAGCGTTTTCGCGTTTGGCGGAATCGCCGCCGGTGCCGGCTTGTGCGGCCCGGTGCCCGCGCATGGCCGCCGGGCGCGCCGCACGCGTGGCCCAGCCGGCGGGAATCGGCTACCAAGGATCCGCACCCGCCGTCTCGCCGCGCGTCCGTGCGCCTGTCCGCCCCTCCCGAAGGACCGCCCCATGGCTCCGCTTCCCGTGCTTTCCGGCCTGGCCGAGATCGCCGACCGCTACGACGGCTACATCATCGACCTGTGGGGCGTGGTGCATGACGGTGTGCGCGCCTTCCCCGGCGTGCTCGATTGCCTCGGCCAGATGCGCGCCGCGGGCAAGACCACCTGCATGCTCTCCAATGCGCCGCGGCGGGTGGAAGCGGTGCGCGAAAAGCTGCGCTCCGTCGGCGTGCCGGACGATGCCTACGACCATGTGATGACCTCCGGCGAGGCCACCCACGACGCCCTGCGCGACCGGCCGGATGCCGCCCACGCGGCGCTGGGCGACCGCTTCCTGCACATCGGCCCGCCACGCGACGACGACATCACCCACGGCCTGCCGCTGGAGGAAGTGACCGATCCGGCCGATGCCACCTTCGCCCTGTGCACCGGCATCGACGACTTTTCCGAACCGCTGGAGCTGTACACCCCGCTGCTCGACCGCTGCCTTGCCGCCGGCCTGCCGATGATCTGCGCCAACCCGGACATGGTGGTGATGGTGGGCGACCTGCGCGCCATCTGTGCGGGTTCCATGGCCGCCTACTACGCCGAGCGCGGTGGCAGTGTGATCTACCACGGCAAGCCGCATGCCGGTGTGTATGCCCGCTGCCGCCACCTGCTGGGCGACCCGCCGTCTTCCCGCATCCTAGCGCTGGGCGACAGCCTGGGCACCGACCTGGCCGGCGCCAAGGCGGCCGGCATCGATGCGCTGCTGATCTGTTCGGGCATCCACGCCGACGAGCTGATGACCGATGGCCGGCCCGATCCCGCCCGCTCTGCCGCCCTCCTGGAAGCCCAGGGGCTGGCTGCGGTTGGCCTGATGGCGGAGATGGTGTGGTAGGCGCTACCGGCGCTCAGTCCAGCGCTGCCAGGCCCACCCCCAGGGGGGCGGTGGGATCTTCCGCCAGGCCGGGCATGGCGACTTCCGGTTCCGGCGGCGCCTTGGCGGCCAGCGCCCTCAGATAGCCGATCAGGAACACCCTGAGCGATGCCGTCAGGGCGGCATCGCCGCGCCGCGAATCCACCAGCGTGCAGAGCTGATTGACCGTCAGGCTCTCGCGGTTGGCCACATCGTCGAGGCAGCGCCACATTAACGGTTCCATGCGGACGCTGGTTCGGCGGCCACGCACCATGACGTTGCGGCAGACGGGCTGGCGGTCGCTACGGGTCAGGCGGGACACGGCGCGGTGTCCTGGAAGGAGGTGTGAATGGTCACCGGCTTGGCAATGCTATGGGAGGGCGCCTCGGCGAGGCAGGAGGGCGTGCAGATCACGATCTGCATTCCATCGTAACCACCCAAACCAGCGGCCTCAAGGGCTCGCAAGCTTTTACGCGCGCTGGTAGTGGCTTTCAGCGCCGCAGAGGGTTTCGTTTGGGCTTGGCTTGGGCTTCGCCTGGGCCAAGCCGGCCGTGGCGCCGGGCAGCGATCGGCCTATGTTGAGGGCCATGGCGACCCTAGACACTCCAGCAGCCTCCACCCCGGTGCGTCCACAACGGCGCCGGCCCGGCAATCTCGGCGTTCTCGCCAGCCTGGCCCCCTATCTGTGGCCGGCCGGCGACAGGGCGACGCGCGCCCGCGTGCTGCTGGCCGTCGGCTGCCTGCTGCTGGCCAAGCTGGCCACGGTGGCGATCCCGATCTTCTACGGCCGGGCGGTGGATGCGCTGTCGCCGGAAACGGGGGCGGCCCTGGCGATCCCGCTGGGCCTGATCCTCGCCTATGCGCTCGCCCGCGTGCTCTCCCTCGGCTTTGCCGAAGCGCGCGACGCGGTGTTCGCCCGGGTGGCCCAGCGCGCCATCCGCGGCGCCGGACTGAACGTGTTCGAGCACCTCCACGCGCTGTCCTTGAGCTTCCACCTCAACCGCCAGACCGGCGGCCTTTCCCGGGTGATCGAGCGCGGCACCAAGGCGATCGAAACGCTGCTCTCCTTCGCCCTGTTCAACATCGTGCCGACGCTGCTGGAAATCGCGCTCGTCACGGCGATCATGTGGGCGCTGTTCGACTGGCGGTTCGCCCTGCTCACCTTCGTGCTGCTCGTGAGCTACGTGGCCTTCACCATGGTGGTCACCGAATGGCGGCTGAAGTTCCGCCGGCGGATGAACGAAAGCGACCAGCAGGCCCACACCAAGGCCATCGACAGCCTGCTGAACTTCGAGACGGTGAAGTATTTCGGCAACGAGGCGCACGAAAGCGCCCGCTTCGACGAAGCCTTGCGCCGCTACGAGGGGGCGGCGGTGAGCAACCGGGTGTCGCTGGCCGCCCTCAACATCGGCCAGTCGCTGATCATCTCCGTCGGCCTGGCGGGGATCATGTACATGGCGGCGGCCGACATCGTCGACGGCACCATGAGCATCGGCGACTTCGTGCTGGTGAACACCTACCTGATGCAGCTCTACCAGCCGCTCAATTTCTTCGGGTTCGTCTACCGCGAGATCAAGCAGAGCCTGCTCGACATGGAGAAGATGTTCGAGCTGCTGGACGTGCCCCAGGACGTGGAGGACGCGCCCGGTGCCGCGGACCTGTGCTGCCCGCAAGGCCATCTGGTGTTCCGCGACGTGCGCTTCAGCTACGACCCGCGGCGGCCGATCCTCGACGGCATCGATTTCGAGGTGCCGCCCGGCCGCACCGTGGCCATCGTCGGCCCCACCGGCGCCGGCAAGTCCACCATCGGCCGGCTGCTGTTCCGCTTCTACGACGTCACCGGCGGCGCCATCGAGATCGACGACCAGGACATCCGCCAGGTCACCCAGGCCAGCCTGCGCGGCGCCATCGGCGTGGTGCCCCAGGACACCGTGCTGTTCAACGACACCATCTACTACAACATCGCCTATGGCCGCCCCTTGGCCAGCCCGGCTGAGGTGGAGGAGGCGGCCCGGCTGGCCCACATCCACACCTTCATCATGGGGCTGCCGGACGGCTACCAGACCCGTGTGGGCGAGCGCGGGCTGAAGCTATCCGGCGGCGAAAAGCAACGCGTGGCGATCGCCCGCACCATCCTGAAGCGCCCCTCGATCCTGCTGTTCGACGAGGCCACCTCGGCCCTGGACACGGCGACAGAGCGGGAGATCCAGGCCAACCTGAAGGAGGTGAGCCGCGAGCGCACCACGCTGGTGATCGCCCATCGCCTGTCCACCGTGGTGGATGCCGACGAGATCCTGGTGATGGAGGCCGGCCGCATCGCCGAACGCGGGCGCCACCGCGAGCTTTTGGACCTGGGCGGCATCTATGCCCGGCTGTGGGCGCAGCAGCACGTGCGCGAGGGGGCGGCCGCCCCGAACGGTGCCGACCGGCCGCTGCCGCAGCCGTGACGGAGACCCGAAGATGACCGAGCCGGGCCCGCCCACCATCGAGTTCTGGTTCGAATTTGCCAGCACCTATTCCTACCCCGCCGCCTTCGCGGTGGAGGAGGCTGCCCACAAGCGCGGCATCGCGGTCGCCTGGCGGGCCTTCCTGCTGGGGCCGGTCTTCGCCGCACAGGGCTGGCGCGATTCGCCCTTCAACCTCTTTCCCGCCAAGGGCCGCTACATGTGGCGCGACCTGGAACGGTTGTGCGCCACCCAGGGCCTGCCCCTGCGCCGGCCGAGCCGCTTTCCGCGCGGCAGCGTGCTGGCGGCACGGATCGCCTGCCGCTTCGCCGATGCGCCCTGGCTGCCGGGCTTCGTGCGCGCCGTCTACGCGGCGAACTTCGCCGAGGATCGCGACATCGGCGATCCCGCGGTCATCGGCGACCTGCTGGACCGCCAGGGCGCAGGGCCGGACACGCTCGCGGCAGCACAGGCCGACGACGCCAAGGCCCTGCTGCGGGCGCAGACCGACCAGGCAATGGCGCTGGGCATCTTCGGGGCGCCGAGCTTCCTGGCGCGTGGCGAACTGTTCTGGGGCGGCGACCGGCTGGATGCCGCGCTCAACTGGGTCGCCGATCCGCTGCTGCCGCCGGCCGCCTGAGGCCCCCGCCGGGCCGGCGCCGGCCCCGCCCCCGGTGGGTGGGCCGGCGGTGCCCCGTCAGTGCCCCGTCAGTGCGTGTCGGTGGTGGGCACGCCGGCCTCGTTGGCGGCGTTGGTTTCGATCACCACGCCGTCTAGGAAGGGCGGGTTGTGCAGCCCGTCCTGCAGCTTGTCCTCGACCCGCTCGGCCAGCCCCGGTTCGTCGCTGGTGTCCGCGGCGTTGAGCGCGCGGCGCCATTGGAAGCGCGCTTCCGCCCGGCGGCCGACCACCCAATAGGCATCGCCCAGATGGTCGTTGATCACGGCATCGTCGGGCAGCAGTTCCACGGCCCGTTCCAGCCACTGCACCGCATCGTCCAGCCGGCCGGTGCGGAAGTAGACCCAGCCCAGGCTGTCGACGATGTAGCCGTCGTCCGGCAGCAGTTCGACGGCGCGGCGGATCAGCCGCTCGGCCTCCTCCACGTTCTCGCCGCGGTCGATCCACGAGTAGCCCAGGTAGTTGAGCAGGTGGGCGTGATCGGGGTTCAGCTCCAGGGCGTGCTGCAGGTCGTTCTCCGCCCGGTCCCACACCTGTGCGCGTTCCAGCGCGATGCCGCGGCGATAGAAGAAGCTCCAGTCGTCCGCCACCGCATCGGGCGCCCGCTCGAAGGCTTCGTCGTAGGCGCGCACGGCATCGGGATAGCGCTGTTCCTCGCGCATCACGTCGCCGATGGCGATCATCGCGTCGCCGCGGTCCAGGCGGGCCGCGGCCAGGTCGGTCAAGGCCGCCACTGCATCGGCGGAGCGGCCCATGCTCTGCAGCACGCGGGCCGCCTTGAGCTGCGCCTGCCACCAGGCGAGGCTGTCGTCCGGCACGTCCTGATAGTAGGCGAGCGCCAGACCGTCCTGATCCAGCGCGGAGAAGATGTCGCCCAGCAGCAGGTTGCCCGGAGCGAAGCCGGGCCGCAGGAACTGGGAAAGCTGGGCATAGATCAGGGCGTATTGCGGCGCCCCTTCGATGGTCAGCGCCAGGGCAGTCTGGTAGAGCGCCTCGGCGATGCCGGCCTGCGGCGTGTCGACCATGGGCAGGGCCGTTTCGCCGCGCGCGATGCGGTCGAGTTCGTATTCGCTCAGCACCGTCGAGGGGTTGTCCGCCTGGTAGTCGGCATAGAGCTGTTCGGCCTCCTCCGTGCGCCCGAGTCGCTCGTACAGCGAGCCCAGCGCGATCACCAGCCGGCCGGACCGCGACAGGTCCTCGGCTTCCTGGTAGGCCGTCAGGGCCGCTTCGCCGTCACCCGCCGCATCGAGGATGAGGGCGCGGTGGAACGCCGCGATGGAATCGAGCCCGGTATCCTCCGCGTAGTCGTCCAGCGTCTGGTTCGCCGTCTCCATGTCCGCGGTGCTGGCTTCCAGCCAGGCGCGCACCAGCGGCATCACGAACACCTCGATGCCGTCGAACTCGATGGTGTCCATCGCCGCCAGCGCGCCCTCCAGGTCGCCTTCGTCGATGCGGTTGATCAGCACCACGGTCTGGGCGAGCTGGTTGTTGGGCCGCCGCAGCAGAATGCGCTGGGCGAGCGGCAGGGCTTCATCCAGCCGGCCGGCGCGCACCAGCACATCGAAGGTCGCATCGATCAGTGCTGCCCGGTCGGGATCGTTGTCCAGTGCGGCCACAAGGAAATCGGCCGCCGAGTCGTAGTCGCTGTGGAAGCTGGCGATCCGCCCCATCAGGTAGGCTGCACTGGGGGTCGTCGGCACCAAGCCATCCGGCCGGTTGGCCGATTGGGCGGTGGCGGGCGCCTGCCCGGCCAGCCCTGCAAGGGCAATGGCGACGACCCATACGCCGATCCAGCGCGCTACGTCCCGAACCATGCCGTCTTCCTCGTATTGGGTTGCGGAGAGTCCATCCCTCGGGCCGCCGGTGCCCCTGCCCCAAAAAGACAGTCCGACCGTCCGCTCTGGCAAGCTATCGGGTTCTCCCCGGTCCCCTCAAGCCCCGATGCCGCGAATGGGCACCCGGCCCGCGTGCGGCCCGCCAGCGCTCAATGGTGTCCGCGCGCCGTCTCCAGCGAACGGACGATGTGGTCGGCCAGGCGTTCTGCCGCCTTGCCGATCCCCGAAGGTGCTCGATACAGCGCGATTTCGGTGTCTTCGAGGCGCGGGAAAGCCCCGTGGCTGTCGAGCAGCCGGAAATCCGGCGGCACCATGTCGCGCGGCAGCACCGCCGCCCCCAGCCCGGCGCGCACCGCCGCCTGGGCGCCGGCGAGGCTGGGGCTGGTATAGGCCACCCGCCAGGGGCGGCCGCTGGCATCCAGCGCATTGAGCGCCCGCTTGCGGTAGACGCACGGATGGGGCGACAGCACCAGCGGGATCGGCCGGTCTTCGGCGATCAGCAGCCGGTCGGACGCCACCCACACCAGCGCTTCCCGCCACACCTTCTCCCCGCTGGCATCGCCCTGGGGTTCGCGCTTCACCAGCGCCAGGTCGTATTCGCCGTTCTGGAAGCCGTTGAGCAGGTTGAGCGTCAGCTCGCAGTGGACTTCCAGCGTCACCTGCGGGTGGCTTTCGGCAAAGCCGGCCAGCACCATGGGCAGATGGGTGGTGGCGAAATCCTCCGGCGTGCCCAGGCGCACCACGCCGGTGAGGTCGGGTTCGGTCAGCCGCGCCACCGCCGCATCGTTGATCGACAGGATCTTGCGGGCATAGGCCAGCAGCACCTCGCCGTCGGTGGTCACCGCGATGCCGCGGGGCGAGCGCGTGAGCAGGCGCTGGCCGAGTTGGCTTTCCAGCCGCTTCAACTGCAGGCTGATGGTGGACTGGGTGCGGCGCAGCCGTTCGCCGGCACGGGTGAAGCCGCCGGAATCGACGATGGTGACGAAGGTGCGCAGCAGGTCGACGTCGAGATTGGTGACCTTGCCCGCCCGGCGCAGCGGACCGTCCAGAAAGGCGGCATCGTGCGGCGCGGCCGGGTCGAAGTGTTCGGCAAGGTCGGCCATGGCGGTTGCGTCCCGAAGCGGCTCCCTCGCCGGGACCGCCCGGCCAGGTTTGGTCTGTCCTGGGTGTAGCAGCGGCCCTGGCGTCCGCACCCCTGGGGCGGCCGGCCGTGAAGCCTATATCCATTTATACAGGCAATGGACCACCGCCCCAAGACAAGATTCGACGATGAAGCCCGTGTCACCGGCGGTGCCGGCGGCACTCCGCTTTGTGCTGTGCGGCGACCAGCCATGTTCACGGGTGTGTCGGTTGACACTGCCCACTTGGCGCGCCAAATGTCGACATATCCGCGGCCGATAGGGGCGTCGAAGTACGCCCACCTCATCCGGCCCAACTAGAGACAGTGCCGTATGCCCTCCGCCCCGACTTTGCGCGGTGGCGAAGCCGTTGTCCCTGTGCAGTGCCGTCGTTCATCGGGCACCGCGGGCTCCCGTCCGCGAACAGGGATGTGGCAAACGGCTCGGCAGCGCAAGGAGATGGTGAATGGAGAAAGCTCTCGCAGGGAAGTCGGTTGCGGTCCTGGTGGCCAACGGCTTTGCCGAGGTCAACATGACGGAACCGCAGCGGTCTGTGCTGGCGGCCGGCGCCAAGGTGCGCCTGGTGTCGCCGGAAAACGGCGTGGTCAACGGCTGGCACGAAGCCGCGTGGGGCCATTATTTCCCTGTCGATCAGCCGATCTCCTCGGCCCTGGCGGCGGACTTTGACGCGCTGATGGTGCCGGGCGGCCCGCAGGGCATCGGCAAGCTGGCGCAGAGCCCGCACACCGTGCGCTTCCTGCGCGGCTTCCTCGATGCCGGCAAGCCGGTGGTGCTGTTCGGCGAAGCGGTGACGCTGCTGGCGACGGCCGATCGGGCCAAGGGCCAGCAGGTGGCGGCCCCGGCCGATGGCGCAGCCCTGGTTGAAGCCGGTGCCGTGCTGGCCGACGAGCCGGTGGTGGTGAGCGGCATGCTGGTGACCGTTTCCAACGCGGCGGAAGCCGAGCAGACCAAGGAAGCCATCGCCCAGCACTTGGTTGCCCCGCTGCAGGGGGTTGCCGAAGCCGCCTGAGCGGCTTTGCCAACGCCTCTACCAATCGCGTAAGCCCGCCCCGGATCGCCCCTCGGTCCGGGGCGTTTGCGTTTCGGCGTCGCCGCTTTCAGCGTCGCTCCGGGTCTTGTTTGACGGCGCCAGCCCTCTCCCCCACCCGGCCACCCAAGCCATTGTAAAATATCGGGTGGCCGGGCGGCGGGGTTGGGCCGGGAAGCCCCCGGCCCGACTGCCGGGACCGTGTCCGCCGAAGGCGAAAACACCCTACTGGGCGGCGGGCAGGGAGTAGACGTTGACGCATTGCCGCGGCAGCACGCCCGGCGGGCGCGGCGTCGCCCCGCGGCCGTACATGTCGCCGCGTTCGGGATCGCTGTCGCCGTTTTCCATGAGGGCGGCACAGCCCGTGCCTTCCGGCGGCGCGCCCTGGTTCTCGCAGCGGAAATCATCGTCCGGGCAGTGCAGCCGCACATGCATGTGGGCATCGTGGCCCTGCCAGGGCACCACGTAGCGCAGCCAGGAGGGATCCTCCCACTCCATGGCGCACAGCGCCCGCTTGATGGCCGGGTTGACGAAGATGCGGGCCACCCGGTCGTCGATGGCGGCCAGGCGGATCGCTTCGGCGTGCGCGGGCGTCCACAGCTCGGGGTCGACCTCGCCGGTGGCGGGCGACACCAGGCTGACGGCGGTCAGCTCGTTGCGCGCGTCGGGGTCGAGCCGCGGCAGGTCGAGGCGCAGCCAGATATCCACGTCGAGCCCGATTTCGTGGCTGACATGGCCGGTGATGGGGCCGCCGCGCGGCTGGGCGATATCGGCGATGGGCATGACGCCGAGGCCGGCGGCATCGATGCGCTCACCGAAGCGCTCGACGAAGGCGATCAGATCGGGATGGCCGAAATAGCGGCGCCAGGCCGGCCGCACCACCTGGTAGCCCGGCCCGTCCAGCGGCAGGGCGACGGCGCCGCGCAGGCAACCTTCGGAATAGCCGCCGTAGATGGCGGGCGGGCCGATGGCCGGCCCCCACACAGTGGCCCACGCCCCCTGGGCAAGGGCAGGCCCGGCCGGCGCCGCAACGGCGGCACCGGCCAAGGCGAAGGCGGCAAACGCCTTCAGCACCGCCCGTCGCACGGCGACGCCCGGTGCCGCAGCCTCAGGAGCCGTCGCCGCGCAGTTCCGGTCCGCCGCTGGCCAGCGGCGGCACCGGCTGGAAGCCGGCGGTGCGATCGTAGATGTCGCGGTGGTAGGTGATGCGGTCGCCATCGGGCGTCGCGGTGAAGTAGGTGACGAACACCGGCACCTGGAACTCCTCGGGCAGCGGCATCACCTGGGTGACGCCGGAGGCGAGGCGGCGGTCCAGCTCCTCGTCGGTGTAGCCGGCGCGGCGGATCAGGTAGAGCGCCAGATCGCGGGCATCTTCCACGCGGATGCAGCCGGAGCTGATCCAGCGGTTCGCCCGCTGGAACACGCCGTGGTGGTTGGTGTCGTGGATGAAGATGTTCTGATCGTTGGTCAGCGAGAACAGGTAGCGGCCGAGCGCGCTGTGGTCGCCCGGCGACTGGCGGATATAGATCTGCCAGGGCTGGATTTCCGACCAGTCGACCTCAGCCGGGTCGACCTCCTCGCCGCCGAGGAACACCTGGGCGTCGTACACGCCGGTGCGCCCTTCGGCGCGCAGCAGCGGCAGCACGTCCTCGCGCATGATGGTCGACGGCACCGACCAGCGCGGGTTCAAGGTGACGTTGATGATGCGGTCGTTCTGCAGCAGCGGCGTCTGGCGGGTGTAGCGGCCGACGGCGGTGGTGATGTCCATCGCCACGTGGCCGTCCTCGATCAGCAGGCTGCGGGTCGACGGCACGTTGACGAGCAGCATGTCGTCATAGGCTTCGGCGCGGAGCTGCTGCATCTGATCGATGGTCCACAGCAGCGACAGCCGGGTGTCCTCCAGGCTGCGGTTCAGCTCGGCCAGCGTCTGCGGGCCGACCAGCCCGTCGACATGCAGGCCGGTGTCGGTCTGGAAGCGTTCGATGGCGGCGGTCAGGTCGGCATCGAACACCGGCCGCACATCGCCTTCGCCGAGATAGCCGAGTTCCACCAGGCGCCGGGTCAGCAGATCCACGCCGGGGCCGTAGTCGCCTTCGCGCATGGTGGCGCCGGCGGGCACCGTGGTCCGCGGCTGCTCAAGCTGCGTTTCGACGCGGTCCAACTCGGTTTGGAGCTGTTCGATCCAGTGGACGATCAGCGGGTCGCTGAGGCTGGGAGCGGGTTCGTCGAGGGTTCTCACCTCTCCCGGTGCACCGACCACATCCTCGTGTACGGTCGCCGGATCGGTCGCCTCGATCTCTCTCTGCTCGTTGGCCAGCGTCGGAACGGCCAGCCCGGCCAAGAGGCCGAGCACGGTACACGATCCGATGAGACGTTCCATCATGGCCGGCAACCCCCTCCGCCGATTTGCCCAGTTCTCCTCGTCCACCGCCCTCACCGGCAGCGGCGGAAGATATTATGTTGCAGTAATGGTAAAAGGAAGGTGGGCTCGACCGAAAGGTCACGCCTGTTGCATGGGTGCGACGGTCTGGCGCGCAGCGGCGGCCGCAAGCGGCGAATCACCAGGGATCGAGTTCGGTATCCCAGTATAGGTAGTCGCGCCAGCTCTCGTGCAAGTAGTTGGGCGGAAAGGCGCGCCCGTTTTCCTGAAGATGGAAGGTGGAGGGCTGGTGCGGCCGGATCAGCGGGTGCATGCCGGCCTGGCGCGGCAGGCGGTTGCCCTTCTTCAGGTTGCACCCGGCACAGGCGGTGACGACGTTGTCCCACGTCGTCTTGCCGCCGCGCGAGCGCGGGATGACGTGGTCGAAGGTGAGATCCTGGGTGGGGAAGCGGCCGCCGCAGTACTGGCAGACAAAGCCGTCGCGCAGGAACACGTTGAACCGGGTGAAGGCCGGGCGCCGTGCGGTCTGCACGTATTCCTTCAGCGCGATCACGCTGGGCAGGCGCATTTCCAGGCGCGGGCTGCGCACCACCCGGTCGTAGTGGGCGATGATGTTCACCCGGTCGAGCACCACCGATTTCACCGATTCCTGCCACGGCCACAGCGACAACGGAAAGTAGCTGAGCGGCCGAAAGTCCGCGTTCAGCACAAGAGCCGGGCAGTGGTCAGGCGGTGGTGTCACGACGCCTCCCTCCATCGACACAGGCAGGGAGGAGACCCTGGCGAGGCGCTGGATTCGTCTGCTTAGTATACGGGGACCCCACCGAGCGCAACATCGTGTGTGAGCCCCCGCTCAATCTTCATTCAACTGTCACTGGTGGCTGGTCGTCCGGGATCAGGTACTTGGCCAGGAAGCCGGCACCGGCGCGCAACCCATAGGGGCCGATGCCGTGGCCGAGCCCGCGTTCGATGCGCGCTTCCACCTCGAAGCCGGCGGCACTCAGGCCCTGGGCGGCCCAGCGCGTGGCATCCACCGCCACCACCTCGTCCACCTCGCCGTGCACCAGGAACAGCGGCGGCCGCGACCGGACGTCGCGCTCCAGGTCCTCCGCCCCCAACAGCGCCCCGGAATAGCCGAGCACGCAGGCCAGCGGTTCGGCCCGCCGCGGTGCCACGTGCAGCGCCATCATGCAGCCCTGGCTGAAGCCCACCAGCGCCGTCTGTGCCGAGGTGAGGCCGAGCGAGGCCATTTCCCGATCGATGAAGGCATCGACCTTGGGGGCCGCGGCGGCGACGCCGGCGGCCAGGCTTTCCGGCGAGCGGTCCATCAGGCTGAACCACTGGTAGCCGAACGGCGCCATGTCGCACGGCTCCGGCGCGTTGGGCGAGACGAAGGCGGTGTGCGGCAGGGCGGGGCCCCAGGCATCGGCCAGGGAAATCAGGTCGGCCCCGTCGGCGCCGACGCCGTGCAGCAGGATCACCAGCGAGGTGGCGGTTCCGCCTGCGGCCGGGCCGCGCCGGGGGCCATCGAGTCCGCCGTCCGTGGCGGGTCCGTGGGGAGGCGTCATCCTTCCGTCAGCCCGCGCTAGGCCGCGTGGGAGGGAAGGCTGGCGTCGAGCGCGTAGCCGGCGGAGCGAACCGTGCGGATCAGGTCGGGCATATCCGTCTCCTGATTGCCATTGAGGGCCTTGCGCAGCCGCCGGATGTGCACATCCACGGTGCGCGGCTCGACATATACGTCGTGGCCCCACACCACGTCCAGAAGCTGTTCCCGGCTGAACACCCGGCCGGGGTGCTGCATGAAGTGGCGCAGCAGGCGGAATTCGGTGGGCCCGAGATGGATATCGAGGCCGGCCCGGCGCACCCGGTGGGCGGCCAGATCCATCTCCACATCGCCGTAGCCGAGGATTTCGTCGGTCACCCGCGGCGAGGCGCGGCGCAGCACCGCGCGGATGCGCGCCAGCAGCTCGGAGGTGGAAAACGGCTTGCACACATAGTCGTCGGCCCCGCTGTCCAGCCCGCGCACCCGGTCGGCTTCCTCGCCGCGGGCGGTCAGCATGATGATCGGCAGATCGCGGGTCTTGGAGTTGCGGCGGAGCTGGCGGCACACCTCCAGGCCGGAGCGCTGCGGCAGCATCCAGTCCAGCAGGATCAGGTCGGGGCGCTGCTCGGCGGCGATCAGCAGAGCATCGTCACCGTCGTAGCTGGCCAGGGTGCGGAAGCCTTCCTTCTCCAGATTGTAGGTCAGGAGCGTCACCAGGTCCGTCTCGTCCTCGACGATGAGGATCAGGGGCTGAATGCCGGCACGCATCACGGTTCGTCATCCACCTGTCTTGGGGCCACAACCTCGAAGCTGGAGATGTCGCCCTTGGGCCGCCGCGCGGTGAGGGCTTCACCGACCTCCAGGAAATGGATCGTTTCGGCGATGTTGGTGGCGTGGTCGCCGATCCGCTCGATGTTCTTGGCCACGAACAGAAGATGCGTGCACGGCGAGATGGTGCGCGGATCTTCCATCATGTAGGTCAGCGTCTCGCGGAACAGGCTGGTGTAAAGGTCGTCCACCTCCTCGTCGCGCGACCACGCCCCCATGGCCCGGCCGACATCGCGCCGCGTATAGGCGTCCAGCACCTCGCTCAAAATCTCCTGCACCAGCCGCCCCATGCGCGGAATGGCGGAAACCGGGCGCACCGCCGGCGTCTGCGACAGCGAAATCGCCCGCTTGGCCACGTTGGCGGCATAGTCGCCGATGCGCTCCAGGTCGGCGGCGATCTTCAGGGCCGCCACGATCTCGCGCAGGTCGGTGGCCATGGGCTGGCGCAGCGCCAGCAGGCGAATGGCCGCCTGGTCGATCTCCTTTTCCAGGAGATCGAGCCGGTAGTCGGCTTCCACCACGGCACCGGCCATGGTGGCATCGCGCCGGCGCACGCAATCGATGCACGCGCCGATCTGGCGTTCCGCCTCGCCGCCCATCTCCACGATGGTGCGGCGCAGGCTCGACAGCTGTTCGTCGAATGATTTGACGATGTGCTTCTGGGCCATGGCTGCCTGCTTCCTTCGCCGGACCAGAGGGCGTCACAGGCACCGGAGGGCAGGCACGCTCAGCCGTACCGACCGGTGATGTAGCCCTGGGTGCGGTCGTCCTTGGGATTGGTGAAGATCTGCTCGGTGTTATTGTGCTCCACCAGATCGCCCAGGTGGAAGAAGGCCGTCTTCTGGCTGACGCGCGCCGCCTGCTGCATGTTGTGGGTGACGATCACGATAGTATAGTTCTCGCGCAGCTCGTCGATCAGCTCTTCGATATGGGCGGTGGCGATGGGGTCGAGCGCCGAGCAGGGCTCGTCCATCAAGATCACTTCGGGGCTCACCGCCACGCAGCGGGCGATGCACAGGCGCTGCTGCTGGCCGCCGGAAAGCCCGGTGCCGGGCTCCGCCAGCCGGTCCTTCACCTCTTCCCACAGCCCGGCGCGTTCCAGGCTCGACTGGACGATGCCGTCCAGCTCGTCCTTGTGGCCCACCAGCCCGTGGATGCGCGGACCGTAGGCGATGTTGTCGTAGATCGACTTGGGGAACGGGTTGGGCTTCTGGAACACCA
>JAGQRL010000226.1:9031-12922 GCA_020425485.1 Rhodospirillaceae bacterium | reverse complement strand
AGTAGGCGCCGAGCGCCACGCCGAAGATCACCCCGGCCAGGGCGGCGGCCGCCTGCGGGCGCAGGCCGGTGGGGGTGGCGGGACGGGGCTGCGGCGCTGGGTCTTGCGGTGACGGCATGACGGCTCCGGGCGCGGCGACGGGGCGGGCCCGCAAACTGTCGCCGCACACCGCCGCCAGCACAACCGCTTCGTGGGCGAAGCGATCGCGCAGGCGGCCTGTGCCGAACCGGTCCTCAGGTCATGTTGAAGATGATGGTCTTCTTCTGGGTGAAGTGTTCCAGCATCGCTTCCAGCGAGGCTTCGCGGCCGAGCCCGGAACTCTTGTTGCCGCCGTAGGAGAGGTTGGCCTGCACCACCAGGTTCTGGTTCACCTGGACGAAGCCGGCATCGAGCCGCCGCGTGGCATCGAGCGCCGTGTGCAGGTTGCTGGTCCACACGGTGGCGGCGAGGCCGTATTCGCTGTTGTTGGCCGCGGCCAGCACTTCTTCGTAGTCGTTCCAGCGGAACACGCAGGCAACCGGGCCGAAGATTTCTTCCCGCGCCGGCGGGCTGTCCGCCGGGATGTCGGTGAACACCACCGGCTGCACGAACAGCCCGTCCTTCAGCCGCGGATCTTCGGGCATGCGCGACAGCCGATGGGTGGTGGTGCCGGGGATGGATTCGCCCAGCTCGATGTAGCGCTTCACCTTGGTGAACTGCTCGGGCGAGATGATCGCGCCGATGTCGGTGGCCTCATCCAGCGGATCGCCCATCACCATCTTGTCGACCGCCGCGGTGAGCTTCTGCACGAACGCGTCGTGCAGGTCCTCGTGCACATAGATGCGGCTGGAGGCCGTGCAGCTCTGGCCCTGGCGGGTGAAGCGCATGCCGCTCACCGCCCCGGCCACCGCACGGTCCAGATCGGCATCGGCCATGATCAGCATGGGGCTCTTGCCACCCAGTTCCAGTGTGACCGGGATCAGCTTGTCCGATGCCGTCCGGGTGACGATGCGGCCGGTTTCCACCGATCCGGTGAAGGTGATCTTGCCCACCTTGGGATGGGCCACCAGGCGGCCGCCGCAATCCGGCCCGAAGCCCGACAGCAGGTTCATCACGCCGGGCGGCAGCACCTGGTTGATGATCTCTGCTGCCCGCAGCACCGTCAGCGGCGCCTCCTCGGCCGATTTCACGATCACCGTGTTGCCCGCCACCATGGCCGGCGCGATCTTCAGCGCCATCAGCATCAGCGGCACGTTCCACGGGATGATGGCCCCCACCACGCCGATGGGCTCGCGCATGGTCACCGTCAGCATGTCCGGGTTGAAGGGCACGGTTTCGCCCTTCAGCTCCGAGCCGAGCCCGCCGTAGAACACGAACACATCGGCCAGCACGCCCGCTTCCACCCGGCTTTCGGTGCGCAGCGCCTTGCCGGTTTCCAGCGCCATCAGGCGGGCGATTTCCTCGGCATTTTCCGCCAGCTTGCGCCCGCAGGCGGCCACCAGCTCGCCGCGCTTGCGCGCCGGCATGCGCGCCCAGTCCTGCTGCGCCCGCAGGGCCGCGGCCACCGCCGCATCCACATCGGTGCCGTCGCCCTTGGCGGCATGGCCCATCACCTTGCCGGTGGCGGGATCGAGAATCTCGAAGGTGGCGCCGGACACCGACGGCACCATGCGCCCGTCGATCAGGTGCTGGCCGGACAGGCGGGCCGCCAATGCGTACGGATCGTGGGTCTGCGGCTGGGTATCCATATATCGAATCCTCCCTTCGTGTTGGCTCTTGTTGTGGTGGCCCTTGTGCGGGCCTTTCGTGGGGTTTGGCGTGGAGAGCGGCGGGTCAGCCGCCGTAGGTGCCACGCAGCAGGTTCTTCTGCACCTTGCCCATGGCGTTGCGCGGCAGCTCGGCTACGAAGTGAACGCTCTTGGGGACCTTGTAGTTCGCGATGGAGTCGCGCACGGCACCGATCACCGCCTCGGCATCGGGGGTGAGGGCACCGGGCGCGCGCACCACCACGGCGGTTACCGCCTCGCCGAAATCGGGGTGGGGTATGCCGATCACGGCGGATTCCACCACGCCGTCCAGCCGGTCGATCACCGACTCCACCTCCTTGGGATAGACGTTGTAGCCGCCGGAGATGATCAGGTCCTTGGCACGGCCGACCAGGTGGACATAGCCGTCGGGGTCGATGAAGCCGACATCGCCGGTCTTGAACCAGCCGTCTTCGGTGAAGTCCTCGGCCGTCTTGTCCGGCATCCGCCAGTAGCCGGCAAACACGTTGGCGCCGCGCACCTGCACGTCGCCGATCTGCTCGTTGGGCAGCTCAGCACCATCCTCGCCGACGATGCGCAGCTTGGTGCTGGGCAGCGGCAGACCCACCGAGCCCGGCTTGCGGGCGCCGTCCACCGGGTTCGAGGTGTTCATGCCCGTTTCGGTCATGCCGTAGCGTTCAACGATGCGGTGGCCGGTGCGCGTGGCAAAGCTGTTCCAGGTTTCCGCCAGCAAGGGTGCGGAGCCGGAGATGAACACGCGCATGTCGCCGGCAAGTGCCCGGTCCATCCGCGGGTCGGCCAGCAGCCGGGTGTAGAAGGTGGGCACCCCCATGAACACGGTGGCCCGCGGCAGGTCGCCCAGCACCAGCGAGGCATCGAAGCGCGGATGCCAGATCAGCCGCGCGCCGGAGAGCAGCGCGCAATGGCAGGCGACGAACAGCCCGTGGGCATGGAACAGCGGCAGGGCGTGCAGCAGCACGTCGTCGGCGGTGAATTTCCAGACGGAGATGAGGTCCTCGGCATTGGCGATCAGGTTGCCGTGGCTCAGCACCGCCCCCTTGGGCCGGCCGGTGGTGCCGGAGGTGTAGAGCATGGCCGCCGGTGCATCGGCGTCGCAGGCAACCGTCGTGAACTCCGCCCCAGTGCCTTCCGCGGCATCGCACAGGCTGCCCTTGCCGTCGGCGTCGAGCGTGCGGACATGCGGCGTGGAATGCTTGATCGCCAGGTCCCGCACTTCGTCGCGGGCGGCGGGGTCGCACACCACCAGTTCCGGTTCGGCATTGCCGATCAGGTAGTCCACCTCGTCCCGGCCATAAGCGGTGTTCATCGGCACATAGACCAGCCCGGCGCGCAGGCAGGCGAGATAGAGCAGCAGCGAGGCCGTCGACTTCTCCACCCGCACGGCAACCCGGTCGCCCACCCGCAGGCCCAGCGTGCCGGACATCAGGCGGGCCAGCCGCGCGGTTGCCTTCTCCATATCGGTCCAGGTGAGCGGATGGGCGTCGGCGCGTTCCAGGATCACACGGTGGGGGTCGTGGGAATGCCGCGCGGCAATGCGTTCAAACAGAGAGCCGGACATGACCATGGGCGGAACAACTTTTTTCTTTTGGTTGGATCGATGGCGCAGCGTCGCCCGCGTCCCTGTGAGCAAACGCCCCCGCTGGTTGCGCCGTCAAGTCCACTGCCACCGGCGGTGCCATTGATCGGGCCGTGACAAGGGCTCATGCTGCTCCGGTGGAGGAGTGCCCGGGATGCTCATGGACCTCAACGAAGACCAGGAAGCCGTGCGCGCCATGGTTGCGGAATTCACGGCGAACGAGATCGCACCCTTCGCCGGCGAGTGGGATGCCACCGCCACCTTCCCGGTCGACGTCTTCCGCCACGCCGCCAGCCTCGGCCTCGCCGCCATCTATTGCAGCGACGACTTCGGCGGATCGGGCCTGTCGCGGCTCGATGCTGCGGTGATCTTCGAGGAGATGGCGACGGCCTGTCCGGCCACCGCCGCCTATCTGTCGATCCACAACATGTGCGCCTGGATGATCGACTGCTTCGGCAGCGAGGAGCAGCGCGCCCAATGGGTGCCGCGGCTGGCGGCCATGGAGCTGCTGTCGAGCTATTGCCTGACGGAGCCGGGCAGCGGCTCCGA
>JAGQRL010000226.1:0-8979 GCA_020425485.1 Rhodospirillaceae bacterium | reverse complement strand
AAGGCGTTCATTTCCGGCGGCGGGGTGTCGGACCTCTACATCGTCATGGTCCACACCGGCGGCGCTGCCGGGCCGTCTGGCATCACCGCCCTGCTGGTGGAAAAGGGCACGCCCGGCCTCAGCTTCGGCAAGCCGGAAAAGAAGATGGGCTGGCGCAACCAGCCCACCGCCGCGGTGGTGTTCCAGAACTGCCGGATCCCGGTGGCCAACCGCCTGGGTGGCGAAGGCGATGGCTTCAAGATCGCCATGAAGGCGCTGGACGGCGGCCGCGTGAACATCGGCGCCTGTTCGCTGGGCGGCGCCCGCGGCGCGCTCACCGCAGCGCTCGCCTACACCCGCGAACGCCGCCAGTTCGGCCGGGCGATCGCCGACTTCCAGGCAACCCAGTTCCGCCTGGCGGACATGGCAACCGAGCTGGAGTCCGCGCGCCTGATGGTGCACCGGGCAGCCGCCAGCCTCGACACCGGCCATCCCGACGCGACGCTCCGCTGCGCCATGGCCAAGCGGCTGGCCACCGATCTGGGCTTCCGCATCGTCGACGAGGCGCTGCAGCTCTACGGCGGCTACGGCTACATCCAGGAGTACCCGGTTGAAAGGTTGTTGCGCGACCTTCGCGTGCACCGCATCCTGGAAGGCACCAATGAAATCATGCGCGTGATCATCGCGCGCAAACTGCTGTCGGACTGAGCGGCGGCAGCCAAAGACCAAGATCCAAAAACACGAACACCTAACAAACTGGGAGGACGTCATGGCCAAGATCGGGTTCATCGGGCTCGGCAACATGGGCGGGCCGATGCTGGCCAATCTGGCGAAAGCGGGCCATGAGGTGGCCGCCTTCGATCTCGACGGCGCGGCACTGAAGCGAGCCGTGGAGGCCGGCGCCAAGGCCGTGGGATCGGCCGGCGAGGCGGCGGCGGGGGCCGAAGTGGTGGTGACCATGCTGCCGGCCGGCCGCCATGTGCGCGGCGTCTACACCGATCCCGAGGGCGTGATCGCCCAGGCGGACCTGGGAACCCTGTTCATCGACTGCTCGACCATCGACGTGGCGACGGCGCGCGAGGTGGCGGAAGCCGCCGCAGAGGCCGGCCAGGAGATGGTGGATGCGCCGGTGTCCGGCGGCGTGGCGGCGGCGGCCGGCGGCGCGCTCACCTTCATGGTGGGCGGCAGCGACATCGCCTTTGCCCGCGCCGAACCGATCCTGCAGGCCATGGGCAAGGCGGTGATCCATGCCGGCGCCAACGGGGCCGGGCAGGCCGCCAAGATCTGCAACAACATGCTGCTCGGCATCTCCATGATCGGCGTGTGCGAGGCGTTCAACCTGGCCGATGCGCTGGGGCTCGACCGCCAGAAGCTGTTTGACATCAGCTCCAAGGCGTCCGGCCAATGCTGGTCGCTCACCAGCTACTGCCCGGTGCCGGGGCCGCTGCCGACCTCGCGGGCCAACCACGGCTACACGCCGGGCTTCGCCGCGAAGATGATGCTGAAGGACCTGGTGCTGTCGCAGGAAGCGGCCGCTGCGGGCGGTGCCAGCACGCCGCTCGGGGGGCTGGCCCGCCAGATCTACCAGGACATGTGCGACAGCCCGCTGGGCGAGCTGGATTTCTCCGGCGTCATCAAGTACCTGCGCGGCGAAACCGAATAGCCGCTCAGCGTCGGTGCATGGCCGATTGCCAGGAACCCCGCCGGGCGTGTACTTCGGCGGGGTTCGCCCGTAGCAGCACCCGGCCATGCCCCAGCTTTCCGTCGTCATTCCCACGTTCAACGAACGGGAGAACGTGCCCCTGCTGATCGGCCGCCTCGCCGAGGTTCTGGCGGGGCTCGATTGGGAAGCCATCGTGGTGGACGACGATTCCCCCGATGGCACGGCGGCGGTGGCGCGCGGCCTGGCGCAGCAGGATCCGCGGGTGCGGGTGATCCACCGCATCGGCCGGCGCGGGCTGTCCACCGCCGTGGTGGAAGGCATCCAGGCCAGCAGCGCCCCCTATGCCGCGGTGATCGACGCCGACCTGCAGCACGACGAAGCCATCCTGCCGCGCATGGTGGCCCGGCTGGAGGCCGAGGATCTCGACGTGGTGGTGGGCAGCCGCCATGTGGAGGGCGGCGGGCTGGGGGATTGGAACCGCGCGCGGGTGCGCATCAGCCAGGTGGCGACAAAGCTCGCCCAGATGGTGCTGCGCGCCAGCCTGTCGGATCCCATGAGCGGCTTCTTCGTGGTGCGCCGGGCGGCCTTCGACCGCTGCGTGCATGCCCTGTCCGGCCAGGGCTTCAAGATCCTGGTGGACCTGTTCGCTTCCGCCCCGGAGCCGCTGCGCTTCGCCGAGGAGCCCTATGTGTTCCGCCTGCGCCAGCACGGCGAAAGCAAGCTCGACAGCCAGGCGATGTACGACTTCCTGGTGCTGCTGGCGGACAAGACGGTGGGGCGCTTCGTGCCCACCCGCTTCCTCATCTTCGCCGCCGTCGGCGGGCTCGGCATCGGCGTCCACCTGGTTGCCCTGGCGCTGCTGCTGAACGTGCTGGGCGTGGTGTTCTGGCTGGCCCAGGCCGGCGCCACGCTGACCGCCATGACCTCCAACTTCCTGCTCAACAACACCATCACCTTCCGCGACCGGCGGCTGAAGGGCCTGCGCCTGCTGGTGGGCCTGCTCAGCTTCTACGCCGTGTGCTCGGTGGGGGCGGTGGCCAATGTGGGGATCGCGGAGATGATCTACCGCCAGGACATCACCTGGTGGCTGGCGGGCATCGCCGGCGCTTTGGTGGGGGCGGTGTGGAACTACGCCGCCTCATCCATCATCACCTGGCGGAAGTGACGGATCCTCTGCGGGAGCCTGCGTTGGTGCGTCTTCGGCCGGTGCGCCGTCTACCGGCGCTTCAGGGGTCGGCTCCTCTACAGCCGGTTCGTCCGTGACCGGCTGGTCCGTGGCCGGCACGTCGGTAGTCGGCTGATCCGCGACCGGCTGATCCTCGGGCGGCTCGTCAGCGGTCGGCTCGCCCGCAGCCGGTTCTTCTGGTGCCGGCTCATCTACAGGCGGTGCCACATCGGCCGCCGGCTCTTCCACGGCGGGTTCTTCCTCGACCGGCGGCAGGTCGGCCGCCGGCTCTTCTGCGGCCGGCTCGTCCACGGCAGGCTCTTCCTCGACCGGCGGCTCTTCCACGACGGGTTCTTCCTCGGCCGGCGGCAGGTCGGCGGCCGGCGCGTCTTCGGCGGGCGCTGGGGGCGCAGCCTCCTCCGCACAGCCTTCCCACACCTCCGCCAGGGTGAACCGGTGGGGACCGCCGGTGATCGGTTCCGGCGTGTCCGGGTCCGGCCCCAGCCACTCCACGCACACGCCCTGCCAGCCGGCCAGGGTGGCGATGCGGGTGAGCACATAGCTCGGTTCCGGGCCGATCTCCACCCGCGCCATCGCCGGGCTGGTGCGGCTTATCAGCGGCGGGTCGACGCGGAAATGGAAGCGGCCCATGGCATCGCCCGTGGCCACGATCGGCGTGCCCTCGGGCACCAGGTCGCGCACGGTGCCGAGAAAGGCGCGGTCGGTTTCCCGGTTCATCCGGTTGGGGCTGAGCGGGCTGTGGAACACCGCGAACACGGCGACGACCAGCCCCATGGTCACGGCCAGCACCAGCCCGCCGCGGTGGGCGCGGGTGGCAAAGGCGATGGCCAGCAGCGCCAGCCAGGCGATGGCGCCGATGATCCAGATGCCGAAGGTGCCGTCCGGTTGCAGGAAGCCGACGGCGATGCCGGTTCCCAGCATCAGCCAGGCGAGCACCACATAGAGGCCGGCGAGGTGGCGGCGGAAGCGGGCCGACGCGCGGCCGATGGCATCGCTGAGGGCGGCGAGGCCGAGGGCGAGCAGCGGGGCGGCCGCGGGCAGGGCGCCCATGATGTAGTGGTGGTGCTTGCCGGACACCAGGCTGAGGGCGGCGATGGGCACCAGCAGCCAGGCCAGCAGCAGCACTTCCGGCGCCCGCCGGTCCCGGAGCGCGCGGCGCAGGCCGATCGCCAGGGCCAGGGGCAGCAGCGGCGTCCAGGGGGCGAGCTGCCACAGCACGGTCATGCCGTACCACCACCACGGCCGGTGGCTTTCCACGAAGCTGGTGCTGGCGACGCGGCCGAGGATGTGGGCTTCCACATTGGCCCACAGCACGCCGCCCTCTCCGGCGATGGTGACCGCCATCGGCCAGGCGGCGGAGATGACGACCGCCAGCCCGATGCCGGTGGGGGTGGCGAGGCGGCGCAGCAGCCGCCAGTCGCGCCGCAGCACGATCCAGGCACCGAGCGCCACCACCGTAACGCCGTTGCCGAAGCCGAAGCCCTTCACCAGGTTCATCAGCCCGAAGGCGACCCAGAAGGCGATGGCCCAGCCGGTGGCGGCCCGCCGCCGCTCGTCGGGCAAACCCGCCAGCACCACGGCACAGGCAACCGCCACAGCGATCAGCAAGGTGAGCAGGATGTCCGGCTCGCTCAGCCGGCCATAGCGCACGGCAAAGACGGCGGTGGCCTGGATGAGCCCAGCCAGCAGGCCGATGCGGCGGCCGTACCAGGCCGCCGTCAGCGCGGCGACGATGCCGACCACGCCGAAGCCGAGGATGGCGAAGGGCAGGCGCACCACCCATTCTTCCGCGCCGCCGATGGCGATGGCCGCGGCGGCGATCCATTGCGGCAGCGGCGGCTTTTCCAGCCAGGGGATGTCGCCGAGGCGCAGGGCCAGCCAGTGCCCCTCGGTGAGCATCTGCCGGGCGACGCCGCCCACCAGCACCTCGTGCTCGCTCAGTGCCCCCTGGCCGAGGCCGTAGACGACGGCGGCGGCATAGACCAGTGCCAGCGCCAGCCAGTCCCACGGCATCAGGAAGCGGCGGGGGGCGGGGGGCTGTGCTGCCGGTCTGTCCGGCTCATCCGCTGCGGCGGGGGCGACGGCGTCGGGGGGCTGGCCATGTGTCATGGGGCCAGTTCATGCCGCGACTGGGGGTTGTACGGCAAGCACGCGGGCGGATTTTCCTCAGCACCGCGTTGCGAAGCCGCCGGCCGCCGGGGCAGGGTCGGTTCGGGGCGGGTCAGCCGGCGGCGACGGCCTGCCGCGGTTCAGGTGCGGCGATGCGGCGGTAGTCCACCCGGTGGGGGAAGTGGAGCACCACGGTGGTGCCGCTGCCCAGCTCGCTGTGCAGTTCCACCGTGCCGCCGTGGTGCTCCATCAGGCTGCGCACCACCGCCAGGCCCAGCCCGGTGCCGCTGGTGGCCGAGGTGTAGCTGGAATCCATGCGCTCGAACGGCCGCAGCAAGCGCGGGATCTCTTCCTTGGGGATGCCCAGGCCGTGGTCGGTCACCCGGATCTCGAAGCCGCCGTCCTCGTCCCAGCGCGATGCGATGCCGATCTCGCCCGGATCCCGGGTGTATTTCACGGCGTTGGAGAGAACGTTGAAGAGGATCTGCTTCACGCAGATCTCGTCGGCCAGGAACACCTGGGGGTCACCAGCAAGCTCCACCCGGGGGCGTAGCCCCTTCTTGCCCATGTCGCCCTGAACCATGTCCAGGCATTGCGGTAGCACTCGCCGGAGATCCACCTCGGTGATCCGCAGGTCGATGGTGCCGGCTTCGATCTTGGAGAGATCGAGGATCTGGTTGATGAGTTGCAGCAGGTGGACGCCGCTTTCGCGGATGTCCCCGGCGTAGTCGAAATAAGTGTCGGTCCGCTGATCGCCGAGCGCGCGATCCTTGATGATCTCCGCAAAGCCGATGATGGCGTTGAGCGGGGTGCGCAGCTCATGGCTCATGGTGGCGAGGAAGCGGGACTTGGCGAGGTTGGCCGTTTCGGCATCCAGCCGCAGGTTCTCCGCCAGCTTCAGGGCGACGCGCAGTTCGTCGGCCAGGCGCGCCAAGTCGCGGGCGTGGCGTTCGGCGTCCAGGGCGGCGCGCTCCAGTTGCAGCTCGCGTTCCTTCATCTCCGTCACGTCGGTGCGCAGGCTGACGGTGCCGCCATCGGTGATCTTGCGGTCGTTGCAGCGGATCCAGTTGCCTTGCGGGTGCTGGACGATGGCCGATCCGCTGGCTTCGATCGTCGGGCACCCCTCCTCGCCATCGTGGAGGTGCCCGGGGTCCGGGCGGGCGCCCGTGCAGATGGACTTGTGGAGCGACATCAACTCATCGAGCCGATTGCCCCGCCGGATCACCCGGTCGATCTCCGGGAACATCTTGCGGTAGCGCTTGTTGCACAGGACCAGGTGGTTGTTCGCGTCCCACAGGGAAAAGCCGGCATCCACCGCCTCGATGGCGTCGCACAGCCGCGTCCATTCGGCCTGACGCTGGCGTTCGATGGTTTCGGCGTTGCGCAGCACCGAGGCCAGATCGATCAGGCGGCGGACGGCAAAGATGGCCACCAGAATGGAAATCACGATGGCCGAAGAAAAGACCTCGTCCAGCTCCCAGCTTTCATGGGCGCGGGAGTAGGCCATCAGCCATTCGAACAGGTCGACTTCGAAGGCGACGATGGTCGACACCACCAGCAGGCAGGCGAAAGCAACGGATTCGATCCAGGCCCGCTGCTTGCGCCGCCGGGCTGCCTTCACCGCACTGCCCAGCGTGCCACCGGAAACGAACAGAGAGGGCGATGCAGCCTCGCTTTCATCGCCAGGCTGGCACCTGGGGCAGACGCTCTCTGTCTGTGGTGTCATCCGGTCCAATCTTCTCGTCTCCGCTCGGCTCTCAGCATGTCCTTCGGTTGCCCGAAGCAAGTTGGGATCCCCATCGCCAGCTGTGCGGTCGCCGGCAACCTTCGTCCCGGGATCCGTGCCGGATGGCCGCAGCTTGGCGCAGCCAGCGCAGGCAGGCCCCGGTACGTAGCGAGCTACGGCTTTGGATGTCCTTCAGGTCTGCGGGTGGCCGCGTCAGTCTGAAGCACGACGGCGGATCGTGCAGATCCGGCGAAATCCCCAAGGTTCGAAGCCCCGGCACCTGGGCCGGTTTCGGATCCTGCGGCACCTCCACGCTGTCACGGCACGCGTCCTGCCGCATCCGGTCGACCGGACCGGATGCCGGCAACCGCCGCACCATGCACACTTGTTGTTCCCCGCCCGATGTTCGTTCTACAACACCGGAATTATCAACTAGTTCCCATCAAGAGGTAAACGTTTCGTTTCTCAAGGAACGTGGCAATTTTCTAAAATGTCAGGGATCCGCGAGGTGCAACAACATATTTCTCAACGCAGAGTTGTTATGTTTCTTACTTATCTGCTCGCAGCTTTGAGGAAAATTGCAGCAGAACAGCGATATATCGTCTTTAAGGTCTAGACCTCATTGCTACATCCTGAGGCGATTTATCGCAGGCCAGGTAACACGGGTGTGCAGCCCTAGGTTGGCCGGAACCCCCGCTCCAATGCTGCGTTTCACCGGCGCGGTCGGCCTTGGGAATGGCGGGGGCGTCGGGCGGGCAACCCGTGTTCCGAGTGGAGGCCCGAACGCCGAACCGGACCGGTCGCACCGGTAACATTTCGCTATCCGTATTGTTTCGTTTACCCGGACATGGGTACCTATCGAATAGATGCGCGGGACGGCGGGCCCGGGATGGGCGATTGGGGAGTGGCAAAGGCCATGGGAGCGGTAAACCTCGACCAGACCGAGCCGACCACAACCGCACTGCGCAAGATGGTCGAGTTCTCCGGCGTCGGCTTGTTCGAGACGACGCTCAGCGGCGAAATCCGCTATGGCAACGACTATCTGGCCCGCATGCTGGGCTTTGCCGACAGTGCCGCCCTGGCCGCCGACGGCCGCTCGGCCGATACGTTCTACGTCGATCTCCGGGATCAGCAGCGGGTGCGCGCGGAAATCGAAGCCAGGGGCCGGGTGAACGCCGCGGTCTATCAGCTGCGCCGCATCGACGGGCGATTGATCTGGGTGTGCGAGCGCGGCACGGCGATGCGCAACGAGCTGGGCGCGCCCATCGGCTATGTCGGCTCGCTGACCGACGTGACCGATCTGGTGGAAACCCAGATGCGGCTTGCCCAGACGGAAGCCGACTACCGCCGCATCTTCGAACGCGCCACCGAAGGGATCTACCGCTCCTCGCTCGACGGCCGGATGCTGCGATCCAACCCCGCGCTGTGCCAGCTCAATGGCTATGCCACGGAAGCCGAACAGACGATCGGTGTGCGCGACATCGCCACGGAGTGGTACGTCGAGCCCAATCGGCGGGCGGAATTCAAGCAGCAGCTTGAAGACCACGGCCATGTGAAGGACTTCGAATCGGAGATCTACGCCCACAAGACGCGCCAGCGCCTGTGGATTTCCGAGAACGCCTATCTGGTGCGCGATGCCGACGGCAATGCGCTGTTCTACGAAGGCACGGTGCGCGACATCACCGACCGCAAGGCGGCCGAGCGGGCGATGCGCGACGCGCTGTCGGAAGCGGAAAGTGCCAACCGCGCGAAAAGCGCCTTCCTGGCCAGCATCAGCCACGAGCTGCGCACGCCGTTGAACGCGATCCTCGGGTTCTCCGAACTGGTGCTGGACCTGACCAAGTCGAGCGACGATCAGGCCCAGGTGAACGGCTATGTGCAGCACATCAAGGACAGCGGCGACCACCTGCTGGCGCTGATCAACGACATCCTGGACATTGCCAAAATCGAAGCGGGGCAGATGACGCTGGATAAAAACCAGGTACTGCTGCAGGACATTTGCGATGGCAGCCTGCGGCTGGTGCAGCAGCAGGCGCAGCGCAAGCAGCTCGGAATCGTCACGCAGCTGGACCCCGCGGCGCAGGTGATCTATGCCGACGGCCGGCGTTTGAAGCAGATTCTGGTCAACTTGCTGAGCAACGCGATCAAGTTCACGCCGCAGGGGGGCCGGATTGGGCTGGAAGTGGCGCAGGATACGGCCGCGGAAACGATCCGTTTTGTGGTGTGGGATACCGGTATTGGTATCCCGGTCGATTCACAGCGGCGGTTGTTTGAACCGTTTGTGCAGCTGGACGGCCGTTTATCCCGCGAATTTGG
>JAGQRL010000225.1 GCA_020425485.1 Rhodospirillaceae bacterium | reverse complement strand
TCATGCGCCCGTCGATCCTGCCCAATCTGATCCGCGCCGCCGGGCGCAATGCCGACCGCGGCTATCCCGGGGCGGCGCTGTGCGAGGTGGGGCCGGTCTATGCCGATCCCACGCCCAAGGGCCAGCGCACCGTGGCGGCGGGCGTGCGCCATGCGGTGACGGGGCCGCGCCACTGGGCTGCGCCCGGCCGGCCGGTCGACGTGTTCGATGCCCGTGCGGATGCCATGGCGGTGCTGGAAGCGGCCGGCGCGCCGGTGGCCAATTTGCAGATCACCGCCGATGCGCCCGCCTGGTACCACCCCGGCCGGTCCGGCTGCCTGCGCCTGGGGCCCAATGTGCTGGCCCAGTTCGGCGAGGTGCATCCGGGCACCCTGAAGGCGCTGGATGTGGCGGGGCCGGTGGCGGCGTTCGAGGTGTTCTTGGATGCCGTGCCCAAGCCGAAGAAGAAGGGCGGCACCGCGCGGCCGCTGCTGGCGCTCAGCGCCTTCCAGCCCGTCAGCCGCGATTTCGCCTTCGTGGTGGATGCCGACGTGCCGGCCGACAAGCTGGTGCGCGCCGCCAAGGGCGCCGACCGCACTCTGATTGCCGAGGTTGCGGTGTTCGATGTCTACCGCGGCCCCGGTGTACCCGACGGCAAGAAGAGCCTGGCCATCGAGGTCACCCTGCAGCCGGTCGACGCCACCCTGACCGACGCCCAGATCGAAGCGGTGGGCAAGGCCGTGGTGGCCAACGTCGCCAAACAGACGGGCGGGGAGCTGCGGGGGTAGGCGGCACGCCCGCGCCGTCGTTGTTCTGACGACTCCCCACTGAAACGCACTGGAGGCCCGCGAGGGGCCTCCAGCTTTGTCCTTCGGAACGGAGAGGCGGCCGGTTTACAGCGACCGCAGCAGCCCTTCGCGGATCAGGCGGCGCACCAGCACCATCTTGCCCTCGTCGTCCAGGTCGTCGGGCAGGTCGCGCACGGCGAAGCGGGTGTGGTTCAGCGCATACTCCATCGCCGGGCGCACATGGGCGGGGAACTCCACCACCTGGCCATAGGCTTCCAGGAACAGGCAGTCGCCCTTTTCAACGGTGCGGCAGATCAGGTTGGGCCGCGGCCCCACGGTGCTGTCCAGCGTCAGCTCGCCCAGCCGCGCCACCTGGCTGAGCTGGCCCCACAGCAGCCCGTGGCGGGTCGACACGATGTCGTCGGCCATCTGCTCCATCATCTCGTCGGCGTCGACGAGTTCGGCACAGCGGGCGAGCAGCGCCTTGTAGGTTTCGCGCGCGGCCGGGCGGTCATAGGCCCCTTGCAGCAGCCCATAGGGCAGCGAGCGGCGCAGGGCCGGATCGCGCATGCTGGCCAGCGTCACCGCCTCCACCAGCAGATCGGTCCAGGTCTTCGACAGCACGCCGAGCGTGATGTGCAGCGAGGCTTCGTCGGTCGACACCGCATCGTGCACCACGCCGCGCGGGATGTAGGTGAGGTCGCCGGCCTTCAGCACGAATTCCTGGGAGACGGGACCCAGCTTGTAGGCTTCCGGGTTGAAGGCCTGGCCGCGATGGGGCAGCTCCACCGGCGTGTCGTAGATCTTCCACGACTTGGAGCCGGAGACCTGCAGCACGAACACGTCGTGGTTGTCGTAGTGCGGGTGGAAGCCCTGCGCCTCGCCCGGCGGCGTCAGGTAGATGTTGGTCTGGAAGCGGTAGCCGAACTCGCGCTCCATGGCCCGGCAGGCATCGCTCAGCTTGGGCAGGCGCATGTGCAGGTGGGGCATGATGATGGTGGCCCCGTCGGCGAACAGGGCGGCCACCTTGGCGGCATCCACCAGGCCGCTTTCAAAGGCGTATTCGTCGGCCGACATCTTGCGCCGGGCGTCGGTCATGTTGATGTCGCTGGTGGTCAGGTGCAGCGTCGTCAGCACCCAGTCGATGTCCTCGAAGGACAGCAGGTTGGCGAAGTGGTCCGGCTGGTTGCGGTTCACCACCAGGACCTGCTGCTCGAAATAGTCCTTCAGGAACGTCTCGGGCGTCATCGGATCGATGAGCGTGGCCAGCCCGAAGTTGTCCAGCCCGGAAAACCGGCCGGATTCGGAAACGCGAATGTCGTCCATCGTTGGTCTCTCCCCCTCCCAAGGATCGTCGGCTGTCGCTTCTGCCGGAGCCGCGTGGCGATTGTAAGGTGGAAATCGCCGCGACCTAAGACCCTTCTCGCAATCGGGTCTCCCAGTCGAGCGCGGAGCGCACGATGGCGTCCAGATCGTCGTGGCGCGGGGTCCAGGAGAGATCGGCGCGCAGTCGGGCGGCATCGGCCACCAGATGGGGCGGATCGCCGGCCCGGCGCGGCGCCGCCTTCACCGGCAGCGGCCGGCCGGTGGCGCGCTCCACGGCGTCGACCACCTGGCGCACCGAGGCACCATGGCCGTAGCCGCAGTTCCACACCCGGCTGGCGCCGCCGCCGGTGAGGTGGTCGAGCACCAGCAGGTGGGCCTGGGCCAGGTCGGCCACGTGGATATAGTCGCGCACACAGGTGCCGTCCGGCGTCGCGTAGTCGCTGCCATAGATCGGCAGCACGGGGCGCACGCCGAGGGCGGCTTCGCAGGCCACCTTGATCAGGTGGGTGGCGCCCGGCGTCGCCTGGCCGGTGCGGCCCAAGGGATCGGCGCCGGCGACGTTGAAGTAGCGCAGTGCGGCGTAGCGGAAGGCGCCGGCGGACGCCGCTGCGGTATCGCGCAGCATCCACTCCACCATCAGCTTGCTGGTGCCATAGGGGTTGATGGGCAGGGTCGGCGTGTCCTCCGGCGTCGGGCTCGTTTCCGCCATGCCGTAGACGGCGGCGGACGAGGAGAACACCAGCGCACCGATGCCGGCGGCCCGGCAGGCGGCGATCAGCGTGCGCGCCTTGCAGACATTGGTTTGGTAGTAGCCGAGCGGGTCGGCCACGCTGTCCGGCACCACCACCTTGGCCGCCATGTGCACCACGGCGTCGGGGCGATAGCCCTTGAGCACGGAGGCCAGCAGCAGCCGGTCGCCCACATCGCCGCGCACCAGCGCCACGCCCGGCGGCAGGAAGCGGTCGGACCCGGTGGACAGGTCGTCCAGCACCACCGGCCGGTCGCCGCGGTCGATCAGCGCCCAGACGATGTGGCTGCCGATATAGCCGGCACCGCCGGTCACCAGCACGGTGCGGCCACTGGCCGCGCTCACCACTCCGCCCTCTGCAACCGGGGCCGCATCCGCGGCCGCAACCGGGACCACAGCCATCCCACATGGGCCGCGGATTCGGCGTCGCTATCTCGCCGCATTCTTAACACGCTTTCTCACAGGCTTTCTGCTACACGTTGATATTACTTGATTCGGTTGAGTATGTCCCGAACGGGACGGTGGGGAGAGCGGCGGCGGCGCCATGGGCGATTCACGACAGGTGCGGGGTGGCCCCCAGCGGCCGCGCGGCAGCGATCTCAGGGCTCCGGCGCGCACCCGGCCCGGCAGCCGGTCCGGCACCCGCGGGCCCGCCACCAAGACGCGGCGCACGGCCAAGACCCGCGATGTGAACCAAACCGGCGGCCGGCGCAAGCGCGCAGCACGGCGGCATGGCTGGTGGCGGCGGCGCTTCTTTCCCGCACTGGGCTACCTCACCTCCATCGGCCTGTGGGGCATGGTGGGCGTGCTCGGCATCGTCGTGCTGTTCACCCAGGGCATGCCGGATGTGCGCAGCCTGGTGACGCCGGACCGCCGGCCGGCCATCACCCTGGTGGCCGAGGACGGCTCGGTGATCCATCGCTACGGCGACCTGGCCGGCGAAACGGTGAGCGTGCAGGACCTGCCCGACAGCCTGATCGCCGCCGTGCTGGCCATCGAGGACCGGCGCTTCTACAGCCATCTGGGCATCGACCCGCGGGGCATCGCGCGCGCCGTGGTGGCCTTCGTGGAAGCCGGGCGCGTGGTGCAGGGCGGCTCCACCATCACCCAGCAGCTCGCCAAGAACCTGTTCCTCTCGCCTGAACGCACGCTCCACCGCAAGATCCAGGAAGCCCTGCTCGCGATCTGGCTGGAGGTGAACTACACCAAGGACGAGATCCTCTCCGCCTATCTCAACCGGGTCTATCTGGGCGCCGGAACCTACGGCGTGGATGCCGCGGCGCGCACCTATTTCGGCGTGCCGGCCACCGAGGTGAACCTGGAGCAATCGGCCATCCTGGCGGGGCTGCTGCGCGCACCCTCGCGCTATTCGCCGGCCACCAATCCCGATCTCGCCCAGCAGCGGGCGGAAACCGTGCTGGCCGCCATGGTGGACGCCGGCTTCCTGACCGACGAGATGCGGGCAGCCGGCACCGCCCTGCCGCCGACACCGCCGCACCGGCCCAGCTCCGGCGACGGTGCGCGCTATTTCGCCGACTGGATCAGCGATCAGGTGCCCCAGTTCGTCGGCTACGACCCCATGGACCTGAGCGTGGAAACGACGCTGGACGCCGAGCTGCAGCGCCAGGTGGAAGCCATCGTGGCGGAGCACCTGGCGGGCGAAGGGGCGGAGCGCAATGCCGGCCAGGCCGCCGTGGTGGTGCTGCGGCCGGATGGTGCGGTGGCCGCCATGGTGGGCGGCCGCTCCTATATCGACAGCCAGTACAACCGCGCCACCCAGGCCGAACGCCAGCCCGGCTCCTCCTTCAAGCCCTTCGTCTACCTGGCCGCCCTGGCCGACGGGTTGCTGCCCGACGACATGGTGCAGGACGCCCCGGTGCGCTACGGCGACTGGCAGCCGCAGAACTTCGCCGGCGAATATGCCGGCTGGATCACCGCCCAGCAGGCGCTCGCCCGCTCGGCCAACACCGTGGCGGTGCGGCTGACCGAACAGGTGGGCGTGGATGGCGTGATCGCCATGGCCCGGCGGCTCGGCATCACCACGGAGCTGCAGCCCAACCTGTCGCTGGCGCTGGGCAGCGGCGAGGTGACCTTGATGGAGCTGACCGCCGCCTATGCCGGCATCCTCAACCACGGCACGGCGGTGTGGCCTTACGGCATCCAGCAGATCGGCGCGCGCGACGGCTCGGTGGTGTATCGCCGCCGGGGCAGCGGCGCCGGCGCTGCGGTGGAACCGCGGGTGGCCTGGGAACTGACCCAGATGATGACCCATGTAATGACCGAAGGCACCGGCCGGGCCGCCGCCATCGACCGTCCGGCGGCGGGCAAGACCGGCACCAGCCAGGACTACCGCGACGCCTGGTTCGTCGGCTTCACCGCCGACTATGTGGTGGGCGTGTGGGTGGGCAACGACGACAACACGCCGATGGACCGGGTGACCGGCGGCGGGCTGCCGGCGCGCATCTGGCACGATGTGATGATGGCCGCCCATGAGGGGCTGCCGGTGCACCCGCTGCCCGAACCGGCGCCGGAAGACCTGATCGCACCGTTGGAACTGGTGGATGCGCGGCCGGCATCCGGGGCGCCATTGGCGCTCACCCGGCCGGTCGCCGGGGCGCCGCCGGTGGAGGAGACCACCGACCGCACTCTGGACCGCGATGCCTTCGACCGGCTGATGGAAAGCCTGGCCGACCAGCGGCAGTAGGGTGCTGGGATCGGGCTGTGCCGCCCCGCCCCGCCCCGCCTTAATACCGCATGTACTTGATGAACGGAGAGACGGTGCCGATGCGGTCGTACAGCTTCCGCGCGGTTTCGTTGTAGTGCTGGGTGGTCCAGTAGACGAAGGGGCTGCCGTCGGCATCGGCGGCGGCATAGACGGCTTCGATCAGCGCCCGGCCCGCACCGCTGCCGCGCACGTCCTCGTCCACATACAGGTCCTGCAGGTAGCACACGTCGGCCACCTGCCAGCAGTGGCGGTGGAAGAGGTAGTGGACGATGCCGATGGCCCGGCCGTCCCGCTCGGCGATCAGCCCGCGGTATTCGTTGGGCGTGCCGGCATTGCCGGCGAGGATGCGGGCGAAGGTGGTGCGGTACACCTCTTCCGGCACGGTGGTGTCGTAGAAGGCCAGATAGGCGGTCCACAGCCGCCGCCACTCCTCCCGGTCGGCTTCGCGGAGGCGCCGCACGGCCACGGGTGGCGGCAGGGTGGAGGTGTCGGTCATCGCATCCGCTCCGGTGTCGTGCGCCGGTGGTCCGGCCCGTTGCTCACAGCGCCGCGCCGAGGCTGATGGCCAGCCCCGTCTGCACGCCGATGGTCATCACCTTGCGCAGGGCGAGGTACCAGTCCGGCAGCAGCCCGGCCTCGCGCGCCTGGATGTCGGCGAAATAGGTGGTGGAGACGAGGCCGATCATCAGCATCGGCCACATCCACCACAGCCCGATGAACGGCACGCCGATCACCACCAGCCAGGCCAGCAGTGCGGGCACCACGCCGAACGCCAGCATCGCCTTGGCCCGGCTGTCCAGCGATCCCGGCCGACCCATCTGGCCGGCCAGCACGACGCCCCACTGCACGCCCCCCAGCGCGCTGCACAGCACCGCGGTGAAAACCGTCTGCACATGCAGGCAGATCCACGCCCAGTCCACCCCCGCCAGCAGGGCGGCGAGCCCAAGGCCCCAGACGACCGCGACGGGGGCGAGGCCGAGCATCAGAAACGGCTTTGGCACATCCTTCATGGCGGCGATCTATGCCGGCTCGGCCCCCGCCACGCAACCGCGCGCGGGCCACGGCACCCTCACCAGCCCAACAGTGAGGGCAGGGCTCGCACCGCGAGGCTGACGCAGAGGCCGGCCAGGAGTGCCACCGCCATGACCCCCGCCAGCCGCGGCCAGACGATGCGCCCGTGGTCGGCGAAGTGCTGCCCGATCACCAGGCAGACGATCACCGCCAGCATCAGGCCGAGCGACGGCAGGCCTACCGCCCGATCTTCGAGGGCGGGCCGTGCGTCCGGCCCCCACCACCCCAGCACGAGGCCGATGAGCGCCGCGATGCCATAGGCGCACAGCCCGAAGGCCATGGTGAGGGCCATCTGGCGCGTCAGTTGCGGCCAGACGATCCGCCCATGGCTGGCGTATTGGCGGCGGATGCCCAGCACCGCAACGACGGCGAACACCCCGATCAGGGCCGGAAGGTTGAGCAAGAAGTCATCCGACATGCCGTTCCGTCCCGCCAAATCCGGCCGTTGGGAGCCGCCTCACCAGCCCAGCCAATAGCGCAGGGCATGGACTGCGAGGTTCGCACAGACACCGACCAGGATGGCCACCGCCATGAGCCGCACCAGCCGCGGCCAGACGATGCGCCCGTGGTCGGCATATTGCCGCGCGATCACCAAGCCGGTGACCACGATGACCGCGCCGATCACGGGCGAGGTTTCGACCGCCCAGTCCACAAGCACATGCCGACTCCCTAGTGGCCCTGCGATCCGCCCGAGCGATCGGCGCGTCCGGTGCGACGCCCCGAGTCCCAGCAGATGTTCTTGTTATGTTCAAGCCACTGCCGGCAGGGTTCGGCAATCGCGGCCCTCGCCAGCCGAACAGGGAGGGCCCTGTCGTCAGCACCTTCCAAGCCCGCCAGCCCATGCACCTCCCGTTTTAGGCGCGCAGTCCAAGGCTGCGCCGCTGCCGGCAAACCCGCTACACTCGCCGCAAAGACAATTGGGGGTTCGCCATGGAGATCGACGGATTGGCCGCGGTGGTCACCGGCGGCGCTTCCGGTCTGGGGGCCGCCACCGCGCGCGCGCTCAGCGATGCCGGCGCCAGGGTGGCCGTGCTCGACCGCGACGAGGAAGCCGCCCGCGCCGTCGCCGACGACATCCAGGGCCTGGCGGTGGGCTGCGATGTGTCGGATGCCGACAGCATCGCGTCCGCCGTGGCGGTGGCGTCTGCCGCCCACGGGCCGGTGCGCATCGCCGTGGCCTGTGCGGGCATCGCGCCGGCCGCCCGGCTGATCGGCCGCGGCGGGGCGGAGCCGGCCGACGTGTTCAACAAGGTGATCGCCGTCAACCTCACCGGCACCTTCCACCTGCTGCGCCTGGCCGCTGCGGAGATGGCAACCGCCCCGGTGCTGAACGACGACGGCGAGCGCGGCGTCATCGTTACCACCGCGTCCATCGCCGCCTATGAAGGCCAGATGGGGCAGATCGCCTATGCGGCGTCGAAGGGCGGCATCGCCTCCATCACCCTGCCGGCGGCGCGCGAGCTGGCGCGCTTCGGCATCCGTGTCGCCTCCATCGCCCCGGGGCTGATGGCCACGCCGATGCTGCTGGGCATGCCCGAAGCGGTGCAGGACAGCCTGAAGGCCACCACGGTGTTTCCCCGCCGTCTCGGCAAGCCCACGGAATACGCCTGGATGGTGCTGCAGATCGTGGAAAACCCGCTGCTCAACGGCGAGGTGGTCCGCCTCGACGGCGCCCTGCGCATGGCCCCGAAATAGCGGCCACGCCATCAGGCGTGGGTGTCGCATCGGTGTCGATGGCGATATGATCGATGTCATTTACCGGTAATGTTCGGCCGGTCCAGGCTTGCTGCGCTGCGTGCAGCGGCGGCCCGGGCCGCGCACGGGCGATAACAAAAGGGTAGTCCGTCAGCACCCCGGAGCGGTTGCGGCGGTGAGAGGGAGACCATGACAGACCTAAACATCACCCATCCGGCAGGCCCCCGGTGCATCGCCCTGGTGGGGCCGCAAGGCGGGGGCAAGACCAGCCTTCTGGAAAGCATCCTCCACATCACCGGGGCAACCAGCCGCAAGGGCAGCATCAAGGACGGGACGACGCTGGGCGACAGCTCCGAGGAGTCCAAGGCCAAGCTGATGAGCACCGAGCTGGCGGTCGCCCAGACCGAGTTCCTCGGCGAGCCGTGGATCTTCCTGGACTGTCCCGGCTCGGTGGAGCTGTGGCAGGACACCGAAGGCGCGCTGATGGTGGCCGACGCCGCCGTGGTGGTGTGCGAACCCGATCTGGAACGCGCCATTGCGCTGATGCCGCTGCTGCGCTTCCTGGACGACCGCAAGATCCCCCACATGATCTTCGTGAACAAGCTGGACACCGCGCGCGTGCACATGCGCGACGTGATCGCGCTGTTCCAGGAATGCTCCTCGCGCCCGCTGCTGCTGCGCCAGGTGCCGATCCGCGACGAGCACGACCAGGTGCAGGGCTATGTGGATCTGGTGTCGGAGCGCGCCTACCAGTACGAGGGGGCCAAGGCGTCCAGCCTGATCCAGATCCCCGAAACCGTGATGGAGCGCGAGCAGGAAGCCCGCCAGGAGCTGCTTGAGCACCTGGCCGATTTCGACGACACGCTGCTGGAACAGCTTCTGGAAGACGTGCAGCCGGGCCGCGAGGAGGTCTACAGCCAGATCACCAAGGACCTGGCGGACGACCTGATCGTGCCGGTGCTGATCGGTGCGGCGGAAGCCGACAGCGGCATGCGCCGCCTCCTGAAGGCCCTGCGCCACGAGGTGCCGGGGGTGGAGCACACGGTGGAACGGCTGGGCCTGGACGGCGACGACGCGACCGGGTTGGTGTTCCGCACGCTGCACGCCAGCCACACCGGCAAGCTGTCCTACACCCGCGTGCTGCGCGGCCGCCTGAGCGAAGGCCAGACGGTGGAGGGCGAGAAGTTCAGCGGGCTCTTCCGCGTCCAGGGCATGGCGCCGACCAAGGTGGTGGGGGCCGACACCGGCGAGGTGGTCGCACTCGGCCGCATGGATACCGTGGCCACCGGCGATCTGATCCAGGGGGCGAACCGCAGCCGCTTCGCAGGCTGGCCGCAGCCGCCCTCGCCGCTGTTCGCCGTCGCCGTGCACGCGGAAAACCGCAACGACGAGGTGAAGCTGACGGCGGCGGTGCAGAAGCTGCTGGACGAGGACGCCTCGCTCGCCTTCGGCCACGATCCCGACCGCGGCGGCCTGGTGCTGGAAGGCCAGGGCGAGGTGCATGTCGGCCTGGCCATCGAGCGCCTGCGGCGGCGCTACAACGTGGCGGTGGCCACCCGCCCGGTGTCGGTTCCCTATAAGGAGACGATCCGCAAGGGCACCCACCAGCACGCCCGCTTCAAGCGGCAGACCGGCGGCCACGGCCAGTTCGGCGACGTGCATGTGGACATCGCCCCGCAGGACCGCGGCACGGGGTTCGAGTTCAAGTCCGCCATCGTCGGCGGGGCCATTCCCAAGCAGTACATCCCCGGCGTGGAAGCCGGCGTGCGCGACTACATGGACCGCGGGCCGCTGGGCTTCCCGGTGGTGGATGTGGCGGTGACGCTGACCGACGGCCAGTTCCACACGGTCGACAGCTCCGACATGGCGTTCCGCACCGCCGCCCGCATGGCGATGCAGGAAGGCATGCCGAAATGCGAGCCGGTGCTGCTGGAACCGATCATGGAAGTCACCGTCCAGGTGCCCAGCGACTACACCGCCCGCGCCCAGCGCCTGCTGTCCGGCCGGCGCGCCCAGATCCTCGGCTTCGATGCGCGGCCCGGCTGGGCCGGCTGGGACGAGGTGAAGGCGCATATGCCCCAGTCGGAGATGCAGGACCTGATCATCGAGCTGCGCTCGCTCACGCTCGGCGTCGGCAGCTTCCTCGCCAGCTTCAGCCATCTGCAGGAGCTGACAGGGCGCGAAGCCGACAAGGTGGTGGAACAGCGCCAGGCGGCCCTGGCGGCTGCCCAATAGGGCCAGGCGGCCCTGGTGGCCGCCCAATAGGGCCAGGCGGCCCTGGTGGCCGCCCAATAGGGGAAGTTCGGGGCGGCGGCGGCCCCAAGCGGGCTGCCGCCGCGCACCACATATGAAGATTTGGCAACTCTAGGGCCCAGTTTCGCCCGGTGGGGTTGTCGGCGAGGGTGCTCGCGGCCACGTGTGTACGTGCCGCTCACAATGGAAGGGACCGGCGCCGGCAGGGCAGACCGCCGGGCGCGGTCGCGTTTGACTGCAAGGAGAGACGTCTATGACCGACACGGTGAATATCGGCCTTGAGCCCGAAGCCCGCCAGCAGACCGCCGACGCCTTGGCCAAGGTGCTGGCCGACACCTACACGCTCTATATCAAGGTCCAGGGCTTTCACTGGAACGTCACCGGCCCGCAGTTCAACGCGCTGCACAACATGTTCGAGGAGCAGTACATCGACCTGCGCGATGCGGCCGACGAAATCGCCGAACGCATGCGCGCCCTGGGTGCGGCCTGCCCCGGCAGCTTTGCCCAGCTGCTGGAACTGACGGCGATCAAGGAGCAGACCGAGATCCCCTCGGGCACCGCCATGGTGAAGGAACTGCTGGCCGACCACGAAACCGTCAGCCGCACCGCCAAGGCGGCGCTGCAGACCGCCGAGCAGGCGGGCGACGACGCCAGCGGCGACATGATGGTTCAGCGCATGCAGGTGCACGACAAGACCGCCTGGATGCTGCGCAGCATGGTGGCCTGACGGGCCGTTTGGATACCGCCGACAGCCGCACGGCCGCCGGCATCGGACAAGACGGCCCCCGCGTGGGGCCGTCATCCGTTTGGGAAGATGTTTTCCCGAACTCTCAGCCGCGCTTCATCGGCCAGGTGTCGGAGAGGCGGTAGCCGTGCGGCCAGGGATCCTCGGGGTCCAGCATGTGCTGGTGGGTGCCGGTGATCCAGGCCCGCCCGCTGATTTCCGGGCGGATGGCCGGGCGGTCGCCAGCGCGGGTTTCGCCCAGGATGGTGCCCTGGAACTGCGAGCCGATGATGGAGGTGCAGGTGAGCCGCTCGCCCACCGCCATCGCGCCACGGGCGTGCAGGATGGCCATGCGGGCGGATACCGCCGTGCCGGTGGGCGACCGGTCGATCTTGCCGGGCTGGATCGCCACCACCGATCTCGCCCGAAGTCCGGTTTCGCTGCGGGCGAGCGGCCCGGCGAACAGGCAGAAGGAAATGTGGGTGCGCTCCGGCTGTTCGGGGTGCCTGAGGCCGAGTTGTGCGGTGGCGGCATCGACGATGCGCACCCCCAGCTCCGCCAGGTCGCGGGCTTCGGCTTCTACCAGCGTCAGGCCGAGGGCGGCGGCATCCACCACCACGAAGCCGTCGCCGCCATAGGCCGTATCGACCGTCAGCGTCGGCAGGCCGGGCACTTCAAGGGGCTGCTCCAGCCGGTCGGCGAAGGCCGGCACGTTTTCCACATGGATGCGCTTGGCCTTGCCCGCCACGCAGTCCGCCCGCACGCGCACCAGCCCGCCGGGAGCTTCCAGCACCATGCGGGTCACCGGCTCTTCCATCGCCACGATGCCGGTATCCAGCAGCACGGTGGCCACGCAGATGGAATTGGAGCCGGACATTGGCGGGGTGTCTTCCGGCTCCATGATGATGAAGCCCATCTGGGCGTCCGGGTGTTTGGGCGGCACCAGCAGGTTGACGTGGCGGAACACGCCGCCGCGCGGCTCGTTCAAGAGGAAGCGGCGGAGCGACTGGTCGGCGGCGATCCAGCTGCGCTGCGCCCACAGGGTATCGCCCGGCGGCGGCGCCACCCCGCCGACGATCACATCCCCCACCTCCCCTTCGGCATGGCAGGAGACGACATGGATCAGGCGGGAGGTGTGCATGGGCGCCCTATTTGGACCGGTCCGCCGCCGGCTCCTCGGTATCGCCCAGGCCGGTCAGCAGCACGGCGGGATGGCCGGGGAACTCCACGGACAAGGTGAGCTTGCCGCCCATGGCTTCCACATAGCTGCGCAGGGTGGAGAGCAGCAGGTCCGTGCGCTTTTCCATCTGCGCCACCGTGGCCTGGCGAATGCCCAGCGTCTCGGCCAACTGGGTTTGCGTGAGCCGCTTTGCCTTCCGCAGTTCCTGAAGGGTCAGGTATTCCTGCATCAGGCGCTCTGCACCCGCCTCGATCCGCGCACGGCGGTCAGGAGGGAGCTTGGCCAGGACTTCGGAAAGAGGAACCGCCATTGTGCCACCTCACATCAGAACAAGGAGATCAGAGTCTTCAAGGGCACGTCATCTCTAAATTTTGCTCCAATGCTTACGCGCGATAGGTCTCTGTTCTCAATGTTTTAGCTGAGCAAGATGCCGATCGAAGCGCTGATCTGCTTTCTCAATCAACTTTTTGTAGAAGCGTCTGCTACGGACACCGGATTTATCTCCGGCCACAAGTAGGATTGCCTTTCTCTCAGGATCGAACGCGAAGGCCAGCCGCCAGACACCGCCGTCCGCATCAAACCTCAGCTCTTTCATATTGGCGTGTTTCGAGCCCTTCAGCGTGTCCACATCGGGCCGGCCGAGCATGGGTCCCTTCCATCCAAGCAAGTGCACGCCATGGAGGATCGCGGCTTGCACGTCCTCAGCGAACTCCAGGAATTCGACCGCGAACTCCTCTGCAAACTGCACGTCCCAGTCGACATCCATGGAAACCTCCAATGAGTTGTCTCGATCACTCACGGTCTCCAGTTGGATCACTGGCTGGATACAGGTTCGTCACTATATAGCTTTAATCCTATATCTCGTCAACCCCTCATCCGTCCCCCATCGGCGTCGAACAGGGGGGTGGTGACGAGGCGGGCCTTATGGCGCTCGCCGAGGATTTCGATCTCCACCTCCAGGCCGTCGACGGCCCGCTCGGTGGGCACCAGCGCCAGGGCGACGGACTTGCCGACATAGTGGGCGTAGCCGCCCGAGGTGCAGAAGCCCTGCACCTTGCCGTCCAGCCACACCGGTTCGTAGGCCACCACATCGGCGTCGCGGGCCTCCACCACGAAGGCGCACAGCTTGCGGGCCGCCCCCGCCGCCTTCTCCGCCAGCGCCGCTTGCTTGCCGACGAAGTCTGCCGCCTTGTTGTAGGAAACGAAGCGGTCGAGCCCGGTTTCCAGGGGCGTGTAGTCGGGGCTGAACTCGCGCAGCCAGGAGCCGAAGAACTTCTCCAGCCTGAGACTCATCATGGCGCGCATGCCGAAGGGGCGCAGGCCCAGGTCCTCGCCCGCTTCCGCCAGCAGGTGGTAGAGCGCCACCTGCTCCTCGGCATCCACATAGATCTCGTAGCCGAGATCGCCGGTGTAGGAGACGCGCTGCACGACCGCCCGGCTCAGCCCCACCTCCAGCGGCTTCACGTCCATGAACTTGAACGCGTCCGCCGACACATCGCCGCGGGCAACGCGGGCCAGCAGCTCGCGCGCCTTCGGCCCGGCGATCTGGAAGCCCAGCCGCCGGGTCGACACGTTCTCGAACGCCACGCCGTCGGCCGGCAGGAACTGTTCCAGCCAGCGGGTGTGATATGCCTGGCTGCCGAAGCTGGCGGTGAGCTGGAACGCCTCTTCGGCCAGGCAGGAGATGGTGAAATCGCCCACCAGCCGGCCCTTGGGGCTGAGCAGCGGGCTCAAGGACAGGCGGCCCGGCTTGGGGATGCGGCCGGCGAAGATGCGGTCCAGCCAGTCGCGCGCACCCGGCCCGGTGATGCGGTACTTGGCGAAGTTGTGGATCTCGTTGATGCCCACGGCCTCGCGCACCGCCCGGCATTCCGCCGCCACCGCGGGGAAGGCGTTGGAGCGGCGGAAGCTCGGCATCTCGTAAAGCGGCTCGCCCTCGCGGGCAAAATAGTTCACCGCCTCCATGCCGTAGGCGGCCCCGAACACCGCGCGGCGTTCCTTCCAGATGGGATAGGCCGGCGTGGTCTGGAACGGCCGGGCCACCGGCAGCTCCTCGTTGGGGTAGCTGATGGAAAAGCGGCGCTGGTAGTTCTCTTTCACCTTGGCCCGCGTGTAGGCCGGCGTGATCCACTTGCCGTAGCGCGCCACGTCCATGGCAAAGGCGTTGCGCGAGGGCTCGCCTTCCACCATCCATTCCGCCAGCGTCAGGCCGACGCCGCCGCCCTGGGAGAAGCCGGCCATCACGGCCACGGCCGCCCAGTAGTTGCGCAGGCCCGGCACCGGGCCCACCAGCGGGTTGCCGTCCGGCGCGAAGGTGAAGGGGCCGTTGATGATCTGCTTCACCCCGGCGCGCTCCAGCACCGGATAGCGGCGATAGGCGAATTCCACCGACCGGGCGATGCGGTCCACATTGGTTTCCAGAAGCTCGTGGCCGAACTCCGGCGGCGTGCCGTCCACCGCCCAGGGGTCGCAGTCGTGCTCGTAGAAGCCGATGCACAGGCCCCGGCCTTCCTGGCGCAGATAGCTTTCGCCCTCGGGGTCCATCACGTGCGGCAGCTCGCTGTCGCGCTCGTACACGTCGGCCACGTCCTCGGTCACCAGGTACTGGTGTTCCATGGCGTGCAGCGGCAGGTAGACGCCGGCCAGCGCCCCCACCTCGCGCGCCCACAGCCCGCCGCAGTTCACCACGTGCTCGGCATGGATGGTGCCGCCCTTGGTCACCACATCCCAGGTGCCGTCCGGCCGCGGGTTGGTTTCCAGCACGGGGGTGCGCAGCACGATTTCCGCGCCGGCCTGGCGGGCGGCCCGGGCATAGGCATGGGTGGTGCCGGACGGATCCAGGTGGCCGTCCAGCGGGTCGTAGAGGCCGCCCAGCACGCCCTCGGTATTGGTGATGGGCGACAGTTCGCGGATCTGGTCGGGGCCGATGATTTCGGTTTCCAGGCCCATGTAGCGGTGCTTGGCGCGTTCCGCCCGCAGCATGTCCAGCCGTTCCGGCGTGGTGGCCAGCGTGATGCCGCCGACATGGTGCAGCCCGCAGGACTGGCCGGAGATCTCCTCCAGCTCGCGGTAGAGCCGGATGGTGTAGCCCTGCAGGGCCGCCATGTTGGTGTCGGCGTTGAGCGTGTGGAAGCCGCCGGCAGCATGCCAGGTGGAGCCGGAGGTCAGCTCGGAGCGCTCCACCAGCATCACGTCGGTCCAGCCCAGCTTGGTGAGGTGGTAGAGCACCGAGCAGCCGACGACACCGCCGCCGATCACGACAACCTTGGCATGGGACCGCATGGTTCTCTTCCTCTTCCCTGGTGTCATTGTCGGGAGGCTTGCGGCCGCTTGGCCCGCCCCCGTTTTCTGGTTGGGTATCGTCGGACGGGTGCGCTGTCCATAGGCGGCACCGCAGATGGCGGGCGCCCATGCCACTGTGGCGGGGCCGGCGGCCGCTCCGCCCGTCCGATTGCGCCCTGTTCGGCCATGATTTGCGCCATGGACGCCGGCGGCCCGCTGGGCTTTGCTGGCGGGGTTCCCGCCCTGGCTGAAGCCGCCCCATGCACCTGACCGACGCCGAAACCGCCCTGCTCGCCCGCACAGATGCCAGCGGGCTCGCCGCCCGGCTGGTGGTGGATGCCGCAACCATGCTGGGGGCCGCCCGGCTGGTGGAGATCGACAGCGCCCATATCGACGGCTGCCTCTACCACGGGGACTCAGGCGTGCTGTTTGCCGAACATTTGGTGGCGCTGGGCGGCAAGGTGGCGGTGCCGGCGACGCTGAATGTGGGCGCGCTCGACCTGATCCACGCCGATGTGGTGCGTACCCAGGGCCATCGCCGCGAGATGGCGCTGCGGCAGGCCAGGGCTTACGAGGCGCTGGGCTGTGCCGCGACGTGGACCTGCGCGCCCTACCAGGTGGGCCACCGCCCCGGCTTCGGCCGCCATGTGGCGTGGGGGGAAAGCAATGCGGTGGCCTTCGCCAATTCCGTGCTGGGCGCGCGCACCGAACGCTATGGCGACCTGCTGGACATTGCCGCGGCACTCTGCGGCCGTGCCCCCCATGTCGGCCTGCACGTGACGGAGAACCGGCGCGCCCGCATCACCGTCGATCTCGCCGATATCCCCGCCCGGCTGCTGGCGGAAGACACGGCCTGGCCGGTGCTGGGGGCGTGGATCGGCGCCCAGGTGGGCGAACTGGTGCCGGTGCTGGTGGGGGCGGGACATCCCGACGAAGATCAATTGAAGGCGCTGGGGGCGGCCATGGCCTCCACCGGTGCGGTGGGCCTGTTCCACGTCGTCGGCGTCACGCCCGAAGCGCCGGACCTGGCGGCCGCCACCCAGGGCCAGCCGCCCGACGCCAGCTTGCGGCCGAGCCTCGCCGATCTGCGCCAGGCCCGCGACCGGCTGGGGGCAGCGGCGGGCGAGGGGGTGGACGCAGTCGCCATCGGCAGCCCGCACCTGTCGGACGCCCAGGCGGACGCATTGGTGGCAGCGCTCGCCGGACGGACCGTGTCCGTGCCGCTCTATGCCTGCACCAACCGCCAGGTGCTGGCGCATTTGCAGCAAACCGGGGCCGATCGGGCGCTGGCCGAAAAGGGGGTGACGCTGGTGGTCGATACCTGCGTGGTGGTCACCCATGTGCTGCCGGCGGCTGCCGGCGTGCTGATGACCGACAGTGCCAAGTTCGCCCACTATGCCTTGCCCAATGCCGGCTATCGCGCCGTCTACGGCAGCCTGGCCGATTGCGTGGAAACCGCGGTCGCCGGGCGGCTCACCCGCGACGAGGCGGTGTGGCAATGAGCGGTGTGGCAATAACGGGCGCGGCAATGACCGGTGGGGCAAGCGGCGGCCCGTGGCCGGGCACGGTGCTGATCGCCGGGGCCGGGCGGGGGCCGCTGCTGCATCTGCGCCAGCCCATCAGCTTCTGGGGCGGCGTTGATCCCGCCAGCGGCCGCATCACCGATCCGGCCAGCGACGGGGCCGGCCGTTCGGTGGCCGGTACGGTGCTGGCGATCGACCGCACCCGCGGCTCCAGTTCCTCCAGTGCGGTGATGCTGGAGCTGATCCACGCCGGCGCGGCCCCCGCCGCCCTGCTGCTGGCGGAGCCGGATGCCATCCTGGCGGTCGGCGTGCTGGCGGCCCGCGCCATGGGCTGGCCACATCCGCCGGTGCTGCGCTTCGACACGGCGGTCCTGGCGGCCCTGGCAGACGGGACGGTGCTGACTGTGGAGGAGGGACGGGTGGCGGCGCTGGCGTGAGGCTTCAGGTTACGGGGCGCCAAAAGGAAAGGCCGCCCCCCAGGGGCGGCCTCACCAGTACCGAGTGTCGAGCTCGTTGTCCGCAGGTTCAGCCGCTCGTTGCCGCCTTTTGCCGCTTCGGAGGCTCCGCCACCGTTTCCGAAGGGTCTCGCAAGACGTAACCACGGCCCCAAACTGTCTCAATATAGTTATCCCCTCCGGTCGCCGACGCAAGCTTTTTCCGCAATTTGCAGACAAAGACATCGATAATTTTCAGTTCGGGCTCATCCATCCCACCGTAAAGATGGTTAAGGAACATCTCCTTCGTCAGCGTCGTGCCTTTGCGAAGACTCAACAGTTCCAGGATCCCGTATTCTTTTCCTGTGAGATGCAGCGGCGTAGAATCAACTTCTACGGTGCGAGTATCGAGGTTAACGCTCAACCGGCCGGTACGGATGATGCTGTCGGAGTGTCCTTTGGAGCGGCGAACGATGGCGTGGATTCGCGCAATCAGCTCGCGCTTGTCGAACGGCTTGGTCAGGTAGTCGTCGGCCCCGGTGCCGAGCCCGCGGATCTTGTTCTCCTGCTCGGTGAGCCCGGAGAGGATGAGAATCGGCGTGTTGACGCGGGCGGCGCGGAAACGGCGCAACACCTCGTAGCCGTCGATGTCCGGAAGCATCAGGTCGAGAATGATGATGTCGTAGTCGTAGAGCTTGCCGATCTCCAGCCCGTCCTCGCCGAGATCGGTGGTGTCCACGACGAAGCCTTCGGACTGCAGCATCAAGTCGATGCTCTTGGCCGTAGCGCTATCGTCTTCCACAAGCAGCACGCGCATCTCGCGATCACCCTTCCTGCTTTGAAGTGCCAGGCACTCCCTCTCCCAAGAGTGCCGGGCGACGCCCGACGCGTCCCGCGGTCGACTGGCATCGACCTATGGTGAGCCATTTCTTAACGATTTAGAAGGGTAAAGGTTAATGGCGTGTGAATCGATACAACCTTTCGCGCGAGTGTTCCGCCTCATGGTTGCCATGCGCCGGCGGAGCCGCGGAAGGGCGTCCGGGCCACGCTTTACCGCCCGTTAATCTTGTTGCGCCAGCGTCGGCGGGAGATCGCAGCGGCGGCTCCGCAGCCCCGGGGCCGGAGGGCCGCTGCGAGCGCAAAACGCAGCCTCCGCCAGGCATTGGTATGACCGATCCCCGCCGCGCACCCATCGCCAGCCTGATCGACGAACTGGAGAGTTTCGAGGTCACGCGCTATTTCGGGCGCGTCGCCGCGGTGATGGGGCTGATGCTGGAAGTGGCCGGGGTGAACCGCCGGCTGTCGGTCGGCGACCGCTGTTTGGTGGAAAGCCGCAACCAGCGGCGCATCGCCGCAGAGGTGGTGGGCTTCCGCGGCGGCCGTGCCCTGCTGATGCCCTTCGGCCCGCTGGACGGCATCGGCCTTGGCTGCCGCGCCTGGGTGGCCGAAGCGCGCCCGGTGGTGTTTCCCTCTGCCGGCTGGCTCGGCCGCGTGGTCAACGCGCTGGGCGAACCCATCGACGACAAGGGGCCGCTGCCCCAGGGCCGCATCGGCGTGCCGCTGCGCAACCGGCCGCCGCCCGCCCATCGCCGCAACCGGGTGGCCGGCAAGGTCGATCTGGGGGTGCGCGCGCTCAACACCTTCGTCACCTGCTGCCGCGGCCAGCGCATGGGCATCTTCGCCGGCTCCGGCGTCGGCAAGTCGGTCACCATCTCCATGCTGGCCCGCTTCACCTCTGCCGATGTCAACGTGATCGGCCTGATCGGCGAACGCGGCCGCGAGGTGCAGGAGTTCCTGGAAGACGACCTGGGGGCCGAGGGTCTCGCCCGCAGCGTCGTCGTGGTCGCCACGTCCGACGAGCCGCCGCTGATGCGTCGCCAGGCCGCCTACACCACCATGTCCATCGCCGAAAGCTTCCGCGACGGCGGCAACCACGTGCTGTGCATGATGGACTCGATCACGCGGTTTGCCATGTCGCAGCGGGAAATCGGGCTGTCGGCCGGCGAACCGCCCACCTCCAAAGGCTATCCGCCCACCACCTTTTCGGAACTGCCGGCGCTGCTGGAACGCGCCGGGCCGGGGGAGAACGGCGGCGCCATCACCGGCCTGTTCACCGTGCTGGTGGAAGGCGACGACCACAACGAGCCCATCGCCGATGCGGTGCGCGGCATCATCGATGGCCACATCGTGCTGGATCGCGCCATCGCCCAACGCGGCCGCTACCCGGCGGTGAACGTGCTGCGCTCGCTGTCGCGCACCATGCCGGACTGCAACTCGGTGGTGGAGAACGCCCTGGTGAAGCGCGCCCGCCAGCTTCTCGCCACCTATGAGGACATGGCGGAGATGATCCGGCTGGGCGCCTATCGCAAGGGCAGCGACCCCAAGGTGGACGAGGCGATCAAATACTATCCGCGCATCGAAGCGGTGCTCTCCCAGGACAAGAACGAGCGCACCGACCTGGAAACCGGATATCGCGAGCTGGCCGACGCCATCGAGATGCCGGCGCCATGAGGGTTTCCGTTTTCTCGGTCCCGGCCCGCCCAAGCTCCGCGAGTGATGCGCGATGACCGATCTGCAGCCGCTGATCCGCCTGCACCGCTGGCGCATCGACGAAAAGCGCCGCGCCGTGGCGGATCTGGAAACCTACCGCGACGGGCTGGAAGCAGAACGCGCCCGCCGGCGTGCGGAGCTGGACCAGGAGATCGCGCTGGCCAGCGAGGCCGAACAGCTTCCCCCCGGCTACCTGGCCTATGTGAAGGGCGCCAACCTGCGGCTCGCCCGCCTCGCCAAGTCGCTCACCGAGGTGGCGTCGCGCATCGAAAAGGCGCGCGAGGCCCTGGCGGCGGAGTTCCGCGAGCTTAAGAAATACGAGACCGCCGAGAAGCAGCGCGAGGAGCGTGCGGCTGCCGACCGGCGCAAGGCCGAAACCGCGATGTACGACGAGATCGGCCTGATCCGCCACGACCGCAAGCGGCGGGCGCCGACCCCGTGACGCCCTTCAAGTCCAGACAGAGCCAGCCCACACACCTGCCCGGCCTGCCAACGAAGGTATTGTGAATTGGCCTAGCCGGGCGGGGATGTGGGCTGGCGCCGGAATGCGCCAATATGCGCATGGGCGCCATGCGGCAGTTCTTATTTCGTTAACCAGCCTGTGTCATGACTGGGTGGGGAGCCGGCATCGCGCGCCGGATCGGCACGCCCGACCGGAGCAGGCCGCACACCAAGTCCGGCTCCTGAAACGACGGATGGACCAGGCGATGGGCGCACCCAGCCTGACAGATGTGGATCGCGAAATCGCCGCCGGCTACGCCAAGCGGACCGGTCGCCTTGAGCGCTTCCTGGAAGACTGGATCAAGCACACCGGCAACAGCGAGAAGCTGTTGAGCGCCCGCGGCAGCGACGGCGAAACCCTGTTGCAGAACAAGCTGGCGCGCCGCGACGTGGTGGGCGCCCACGCCGTGTTCCTGGCGATCCGTGCGGTCTGGCTGCAAACCAACCCGGCCTGGCTGTTCGACTACCTGAACGCCGAGGACAAGGACGGCAACGGCGTGTGGCACTACCTGGCCACCGCCATCCAGTCCTCCGAAGGCTTCGAGACGCTGACCCTGGCGCGCGAGCTGGTGGACCTGGAGGTCGATTTCGGCCGCACCAACCACAAGGGGCTGAGCCCGCTGGGCAAGATGATCCTGCCCAAGCCGCGCTGGAAATCGATCAACGCGCTGATCGAAACCGGCTGCCTGACCATGGAGGATGTGGAGCGCGCGGTTTCCGAATACGCCAAGCACGGCATGGAGCACACCGCCATCGTCTCCCATATCCTCAGCGAGGATGCCGCCAACAACCGGGCGATCCTGTGCAACACGGTGGTGCGCCACGCGCTGGACCCCAAGGCGGAAAAGCCCCAGCGGGTGAAGGCCGCCGCCCAGATCTTCGACTATGTCGATCCGCGCAGCGGCAACGTGCCGTTCTTCAACCTGGTCGCCTACGCCGACACCTCCACCTTCGACGGGGTGATCCGCCTGCTCAGCCAGCAGGTGGAGGAAGCCGTGCTGGCGATGATGCCGCCCGACGTCACCTCCAAAAAGGCCTACCGCCAGGCGCTGCTGTGCCGCCGCCTGCTGCGCCGCGACGCCAAGGGCGAGGGGGTGCTGTTCAAGGCGCTGAAGGTCGGCAATGCCGGGCACCTGCGCAAGCTGGTGGGGCTGCTGATCAACGACGAGCTGCACGTCAACAAGCTGGTGCGCGGGGAATACAGCCGCCAGCCGGTGACGCTGGAGAAGTCGTCGCCGGCCCCGTCCAACCCGCTGCTGTCGCTGCTGCTGCAGCAGGGCGAGCACGGCAACACCGTGTTCCACGCCGCCGCCTTTGCCGGCGACCCCGAGGTGCTGACGAGCTGCCTGTTCAGCCTCGGCTCCAACGACGTCTATGCCATCCTCACCGCCGTGCCCAATGCCGGCGGCGTCACCTTGCAGGACCTGACGGTGCCGGAACTGTGCCGGGCCAAGATCCAGCGCATCGTCCAGTTGGGCGGGCTGGACGAGGAGGCGGGGCGCGAGATGATGAACCAGATCACCGCGGTGCCGAGGGAGGTGCTGGACGTGGTGCGCGGGCGCATCGCGGAAATCCAGGCCCTGGCCGCCGATACCAAGGGCGGGGCGCCCATCGCACCGACCTTCGAGTTGGCCCGCCTGGCACCGCGCCAGCCGATCCCCGCCGCCGCCGCCCGGCACTAGGGCGGCAGTCGCCGCCGACAAGTCGGTTCCAGCCCCGCGCCACCAGGTGCGGTGCGCCGGCCCTTTCCCGCCGCAGGGTTGTGACATAGGCTGATCCGCATCTCAGCCCCAGACCGCACCCGCCATGCCAGACGCCGCCTCGTCTCCCGCCGCCCATCCGGTGTTCGCCGGCCAGGGCACGACCATATTCGAGACCATGTCGCGGTTGGCCCAGGCCCACGGCGCCATCAATCTCGGCCAGGGCTTCCCCGACGATCCGGGGGCGGAGGACGTGCGCCGTGCCGCCGCCGATGCGCTGATGGACGGCTGGAACCAGTACCCCTCGATGATGGGGCTGCCGGAGCTGCGCCAGGCCGTGGCCGCCCATGCCCGGCGCTTCTACGGGCTGGAGGTGGACTGGGCGACCGAGACCATCGTCGGCAGCGGCGCCACGGAGATCCTCGCCGCCACCTTGCTGGCGCTGCTGAACACCGGCGACGAGGTGGTGGTGTTCCAGCCCTGCTACGACGCCTATGTGCCGATGATCCGCCGCGCCGGCGGGGTGCCGCGGCTGGTGACCTTAAGGCCGCCGGACTGGTCGTTCGACCTGAATGAGCTGCGCGCCGCCGTGACCCCGCGCACCCGGCTGATCCTTCTGAACACGCCGCACAACCCGACGGCCAAGGTGTTCAGCGCCGAGGAACTGGCGGAAATCGCCCAGCTGGTGGACGGCACCGGCATCGCCGTGCTGTGCGATGAGGTGTACGAGCACATCACCTTCGATGGCCGCCCCCATGTGCCGCTGATGACGCTGCCGGGCATGCGCGAGCGCACGGTGCGGGTGGGCTCTGCGGGCAAGACCTTCTCGCTCACCGGCTGGAAGGTGGGCTATGCCTCCGGCCCCGCCGGGCTGATCGGCCTGATCGCCAAGGCCCACCAGTTCCTGGTGTTCACCACCGCTCCCAACCTGCAGGCCGGCGTCGCCTATGGGCTCGGCAAGCCGGACGACTTCTTCACCGGCCTGGCAGCGGAGATGCAGCGCCGGCGCGACCGCTTCATGGCCGGGCTGGCGGCCCGCGGCTACCGGGTGCTGCCGTGTGCGGGCACCTATTTCTGCGCCATCGACGTGTCGCCGGAAGAGGATATGGCTTTCTGCCAGCGGCTGACGGCCGACCACGGGGTGGCGGCAATCCCGCTCAGCGCCTTCTACCCGGACAGCCCGTGGCACGGCGGCGTGCGCTTTTGCTTCGCCAAGGCCGATGCGGTGCTGGATGCCGGGCTGGCCCGGCTGCCCCAGGCATGAGGGGGGCAGCACCGGGCCGGGCGGCACCAGGGCGGCCGCTCAGGCCCGCCACATGGGCTTTTCCAGTTCCTGCGCCACATCGGCCCGCGACAGCCCCATGTCCTTCAGCAACCGGTCGTCGAGTGCGGCCAGGTGGCGGCGTTCGGCCGCCCGCTGCTGCCAGGCGAGAAGGGCGTCGAACAGGCGTAGCGGCAGCGCGGACAGGCGCGTGGCCAAATGGGCGCGGCGGGGCCGCGCGGCGGTCAGGCTCATCCCGGTGGTCGGCATGGCGGTCTCTCCCCAAAGCAGTGACGTGGCCAAAGGCTAGGGGCGGTACTGGGTGCAAACGACCCGGTCCTTGCGGTGGCGTCGCTTTGCCGGCGCACGGGGGGCGGGGATGATCCGCCGCGATCTGGAAGAGGTGCCCAACCACCTGACGGCACGGCTGGAAGCCGCCCGCCGCGTGCCGGTGCGCCCGGCCGGCTTGCGCTATGCCATCCTGCTGGGCGAGCTGCGCGCCGACGACGATCTCGCCGCCCACGACCTGGACCGGGTGGCGGCCGAGGCTGTGCAGCCGGCCGGTACGCTGGCCGCCGTCAGCACCGATTCCCGCAGCGTGCCGGCGCTGATCTCGCGCCTCGCCGGGTCCGGCTGCCGTGTCGTCGGGCGCATCGATCCCATGGAGATGGACGGCGTGCGCCGGGCCCGCGACCGCGCGGCGGCGATGGCGGCCGACGGCGTCGACGAGGGGTCGATGGAGTTTCCCGCCGCGCTCTTTCGCGCCGGCGACCACGCCCAGGTGACGGCCCTGATCAGCGCCGTCGCCGCCGGGCTGGGCGGCCGCCCGCTCACCGTGGTGATGGACCCGCAGGGCGACCGCACCGCCGCCCGGCTGGACGAAGCCACCCGGCTCGCCGCCATCGAGGGGGCCGCCTTCGTGCAGCCCTTCGGCGGGACGAGGCCGTGGCCCGGCGCCTTTGCCGCCATGGCGGTGGCGCTGGAGGTGCTGCGCGGCCGCCTGGAGCTGGAGATCGGCACCGAGGTGGGGGTGAAGCTCGCCGGCATGGACTCCGTGCAGGAGGTGATCTGGGCGCTGGCCCTGGCCGACGCCATGCTGGGCCGCCTGCGGTTGCGACCCGGCAGCGTGCGCGTGGTGATGTCGTCCGACCTGCTCGGCCGCGTGGCCGCCGCGATGGGGTAGGGCCAAACCAGGCGAAGACGGTCGATTGCCCTGGACGGGGGCCTGGCCGACAGGCGGCTGGGCTCTGCTGCGGCCGGCCGTCTGGGCCGCGCGGCGCGATCTTGACAGGGGCACCGCGGCACCGCAGTTATGGGCCTTCGCACCGGGGCGGAGTAGCTCAGCTGGTT
>JAGQRL010000012.1 GCA_020425485.1 Rhodospirillaceae bacterium | reverse complement strand
ATTGGGTGGCCGGGTGGGGGAGAGGTCCGGAACCGACCAGGCCAAGACCGCGCTACCCGCGGCCCTGTTCCACCAGTTCTTCCAGGCGCGGGATGTCGGTCACGATGATGCCGCCGCGGGTCTTTTCGATGAGCCCCTGCTTGGTGAGGTCGCTGATCACCCGCGCCACGGTTTCGCGGGTGGTGCTGACGCGGCTGGCCACCTCCGCATGGATCGGCGGCGGCCGCAGGGTGGCGCTGGGCTTTTCGCCCGCCACCTCGCGGGCCAGCCGCAGCATTTCGCCCTGCACCCGGTTGTTCGCCGCCACCACCGAGAGATCGAGGATGCGCCCGGTGGACTTGCGCACCATGGCGCTCAGGTGGCGCATCATGGTGAGGGCCGCTTCGGGATAGTCGCAGCACAGGCGCTGGAAGGCGCCGGCGGACATCACCGCCAGCTCCGCATTGGTGCGCGCCACACAGGAGGCCGAGCGCGGCTCGCCGTCCAACGCCGACAACTCGCCGAAGCACACCCCGGCCCCCACCACGTTGAACGCCACCTCGCGCCCGCCGGGGGAGAAAATCACCACTCGCACCAAGCCCTGCAGCACGAAATAGACGTCGCGGCTGTCGTCGTCGGTGTCGAAAATCACCTGGCCGGCCATGAAGCGCCGGATGTGGCATTGGGAGTAGGCGTAGGTGCGCGCCTCTTCCGGCAGGGCCTGGAAAAGCTGGACGCGGTCGAGCCCGGGATGGGGGGGCGGTGCGGTCATGGTGGAACCTCAGGACGGGCGGACTGCGGTCTTGTGCTGCGGTGCCGTTGTGCCGACACTTGCAGCCGGAGACCCGGCCGACGCTGGCAACGGGCACCAGCCAACAGCAAACCCGGTGGCAGCGATGTCAAGCAGACCTTTTGGTGTTTTCCAAGGCGAGATGGCCGGTGACCTCCGCGGGCGGGGTGCCGGTACGCCAGGCAAGGTGCGTCCGGCATGAGCGTCGACGGACCGAACGGGGGACCGCAGAGACAAACCCGCGAGGGCATGACGATGTTCCAGCGGCTGCGGGTTTATTTCTTCGCCGGCATTCTGGTGACGGCGCCGATCTCGCTCACCTTCTATCTCGCCTGGCTGTTCATCAGCTTCATCGACGACGAGGTGCGGGGCATCGTGCCGCCGCGCTTCCACCCGGAAACCTACCTGCCCTTCAGCGTGCCGGGGATCGGGCTGATCCTCGTCATCACCGCACTGGCGCTGATCGGCTGGTTCACCGCCGGCTTCCTCGGCCGCATGCTGATGCGTTTGCAGGACAGCCTGCTCGCCCGCATGCCGGTGATCCGCTCCATCTACGGGGCGGTGAAGCAGGTGCTGGAAACGGTGCTCGCCAACCAGTCCAAGGCGTTCCGCGAGGTCGTCATGGTGGAATACCCGCGGCGCGGGCTGTGGTGCCTGGCCTTCGTGGTGGGGGAGACGGAAGGCGAGGTGCAGAACCTGACCAGCGACCGCGTGATCAACGTGTTCCTGCCGACCACGCCGAACCCCACCTCCGGCTTTCTTCTGTTCGTGCCGCGCGGCGACCTGATCTTCCTCACCATGTCGGTGGAGGAGGGGATCAAGATGGTGATGTCCGGCGGCATCGTCACGCCGCCCGACCGGCGGCCGCTTGCGGAGCGCGAACGCCCGGTGGTGGCCTCGCGCGTCGACGGCGCCGACCGGGTGGCCGATGCGCGCGCCGAAGCGGCGGCGGCCCAGGATCAGACCTATCCGGGCAGCCGCCACGGCGGCAGCTCTGGGTAGACGCATTCACGGTCATCGGGCGCCGGCAACCCGGCGCTGCGGCTACACCCGGCACGTCCGGCGGTGAGGAGGCGAATGGGGAAGAAGCAGGCGCGGCACCGGCGCATCCTCGCCGAGCTGGAGCAGCGGCCGGCGCTGCGCGTGGCCGAACTGGCCGAGATGCTGGCGGTTTCCACCGAAACGGTGCGGCGCGACTTCGACGAGCTGTCTATGCTGGGCCAGGTGAGCCGCACCTATGGCGGGGCGGTGCGCCGCTCCTCCAGCGAGCCCAGCGTCAACGAACGCCACCACCTGCTGGTGGCCGAACGCGAGCGCATGTCCAAGGCGGTGCCGGGGCTGCTGGTGGGGGCCAAGACGGTGATGTTCGGCTCCGGCGCCACCACGGTGCATGTGGCGCGCCGGCTGGCCATCGAGATGAACGACCTGACGGTGATCGCCCATTCCTTCGGGGTGGCCACCATGCTGTCGCTCAACCCCACCATCACGGTGATCATCGCCCCCGGCCGCTACCACGCCGCGGAAGGCTCCACCCAGGGCGCCCAGACCCTGCGCTTCCTGGAGGACTTTCGCGCCGACTGGGCGGTGATCGGTGCCTCCGGCCTGGGGCTGGACGGCCCCAGCGACGCCCTGGTGGAGGAGGCGGAGGTCTACCGTGGCATGGTGGCCCGCTGCGACCGGCTGATGGTGGTGGCCGACCACTCCAAGTTCCTGGCGCGGTTTCCCGCCCGCTACGCCCAGTGGGCGCAGGTGGACACGCTGGTCACCGACCTGCCGCCCGACCGGCCGCTGGCCAAGGCTTTGGCCGATGCCGAAGTGCGCGTGGTGATCGCCTGAGGAGCCTGGGGAGGGGCAGGGCCGGCGGCGGTCAGGCCGCGGCCAGCTCCTCCAGGCTGTCCGCCAGCGCATCGGCGAACAGGTCGGCTTCCGCTTCCGTCAGGCACAGCGGCGGGCGCACCTTCAACGTGTTGCCGTAGCGCCCGGCCGCACCGATCAGCACGCCGCGGCGGTGGAGGCCGGCGATCAGCGCCGTCGCCGCTGCCGGGTCCGGCAGCGCAGGGTCGCCCGGCCGGCTCAACTCGATGCCGATGAACAGGCCGGCACCGCGCACCGCGCCCACCACGGGGAAGCGCTGCGCCAGGGCCGCCAGGCGGGCCTTGAGGTGGCCGCCGATGGCCAGCGCATTGGCCTGCAAGCCTTCCTCCGCGATCACCTCCAGCACCGCCAGCCCGGCGGCAGCCGCCACCGGGTTGCCGCCGAAGGTGTTGAAATAGCCCACATCCTGGCAGAACAGCGCCAGCAGGTCCGGCCGCGCCAGCATCGCCGCCATGGGGAAGCCGTTGCCCATGGGCTTGCCCATGGTGACGATGTCCGGCGTCACGCCGTGGCGGGCAAAGCCCCACATGGCATCGCCGGTGCGCGCGAAGCCCGGCTGCACCTCGTCGCCGATATAGAGCGCCCCGGCCGCCCGTGCTGCGGCCACTGCCAGGGCCAGGAAGCCCGGCGGGTCGGCATACACGCCATCGCTGGAAAAGATGGAATCGCAGATGAAGGCGGCGGGGCGAATGCCGCTCGCCTGAAGGTCGGCGAAGGCGGCGGCCACCGCATCGGCAAAGCCCTGGGCGATGTCCGCCCCGAAGGCGGCGGCGGACGGCGGCGGCACGATGCGCACATGGGCTGGGACCGGCCCGGCGTGCTTCCAGGCGGATGGCGAGATGTCCGTCACCGCCGCGGTGTTGCCGTGATAGGCCGCCTCCGTCACCACCACGCCGCTGCCGCCGCTGGCCTTGGCGGCCACCCGCAGCGCCAGGTCGTTGGCTTCGCTGCCAGTGCAGCACAGCACGGCGTTGGAGATCTCGGCCGGCAGGGTCGCCTTCAGGCGTTCCAGATAGCTCTCCACCCGCTCGTTCAGATAGCGGGTGTTGATGTTGAGCGTGGCCGCCTGTTCGGCGATGGCCGCCACCACGCGCGGGTGGCAATGCCCCACCGACGGGACGTTGTTGTAGAAATCGAGGTAGCGCTGCCCGTCGGCGGCTTCCATCCACACGCCTTGGCCGCGCACCACCTCGATGGGGTCGCTGTAGAACAGCACCGAGGCGGCACCGAAATTGGCACGCCGGCGGGCCAGCAGCGAGCCGGCGGGGGCGGCGGACGCGTCGTCGCGGAAGGCATTCAGATCGAGGATCGGTTTGACCGTTGCCGTCATGCGCTGTCGCCTTGCAGCCGGAGTGTGGAGACACAGATGCCGGGCGGGCTCACCCGTGGTCCGCCCGACTGTGGTTGGTCAGGTAGCGGTCCGACAGCGCCAGGGTGCCGTCGGTGAACCCGGCACCGCCGGCATCCGCGGCGGTGGGCGTTTCGGCGTGCGAGGCGATCCAGGCGGTGAGCAGGATGCGCCTGAGCAGCACGAAGGTGGGCAGCATCGCCTCGTCCTCCGCCGGCAGGGGCGCTACCGAGCGATAGCCGCGCAGCCAGGCATCCTGCAGGTCGGGGATGATGGGATCGGTTTCGTAGAAGCTGACGGCGGCGGCGAAGTCGTAGCCGAACCAGCCGAAGCCGCAGTCGTCGAAGTCGATCACGCCGATGCGGTCGCCATGCACCAGCAGGTTGGCGAGCCTGAGATCGGCGTGGATCAGCCCGAAGCGGTCGCGCCCGGTGCCGTAGGCGGCAAGCTGGCGGTCGAGCAGCGCACAGGTGCGCGCCAGCAGCGCCCGCCCGTCGTCGGTGAGGCCCAGGGCCGCGCGCCACTCCCCCCAATGGGGCGAGGTGCCGAGGGTTGTGTCGAAGTTCCACACCTTGCGTTGAAAGGCGGCGGGCCGCGGCCAGCGCTCCACATGCTGGTGAAGTCGGGCACTGATTGCGCCAAGTTCCACAAAACCGTCCACAAGATCGGCGGACAGATCGGGCTCCTTGCCTTCCATGAAGGCAAAGCCGACGACGTGCCGGGTTTCCCCGCGATGGGTGAAATTGGCGATGTGCCCGCCGCCGCCCACCTTCAGCGGCTCCGGCGTTTCCACCACCCCTTCGGCGCGCAGCGCTTCGATCCAGGCAAGCTCGGACTCGATTTCCTGGAGGCTGTGATAGTAGGGCCGATGCACCCTGAGAATCACGGGAGCCGCGGCTTCCGGGTCGTCGGCCCGGAACGTCGCATTCTCCGACATGTTGAGGAGCGAGACCTCCGTGCGGGGCGACAGCCCCCAGGTCTGGCACAGATCCTGCAGCTCTCCCAGCGTCTCTGTGAGATAGGCCTCGTTGTACAGGGTGGCCATGGTCGCATCCTTCGAAGACTCAGACGGGCGGTCGCTGCGGCCGCCGCCGGGGCGCTTAGGAATGTTGGAAGACTATCACAAAATTTTGGATGCTCAACATTCTCTCTTGCGCTGCAATGCGGTCTCAAAGCAAACTGAGACCAAGCAGAACGAGCGTGACCGTACGGCCCTGGGCCGCCTGCGGCCGAAACCCGAGCGTGGGTGGCCGCCTCTGGCCCGGCAAAGGTCACCGACCGGCGGGTGAGGCGATACCCATGGAGGCCCATGCGTAGGAATTAGGCGCGATCTAGCGACGGGAGACCAATGCGATGCGGATTTCACGGCGGTCATTTGCCCAAGGTGCAGGCAGTCTTGCCGCTTTGGGTGTCATGGGCCGGTCGGCCCGCGTGTTCGGCCAGACCAGCGACGAGCTGAACATCCTCTGCTGGGAGGGCTACAACACCGACGACGTGCTGGGGCCGTTCCGCGATCTCCATCCCGGCGCCACCGTGCGCGCGGAAAGCGGCACGTCCGACCCCGACATGATCAACCGGCTGCGCGCCGGCGAAAGCAATGTCTGGCACCTGATCAACGTCAACCAACCCTGGGCGCGCGCCCAGCTCTACCCCGAAGGGCTGATCGTGCCGCTCGATCAGGACCGCTTCATGCCGTATTTCGAGCGCATGACGCCGCCCTATAACGGGCCGTACCCGCTGGCCATCGCGCCGGACGGCGAGCTGATCGGCATGCCCCAGCGCTACGGGCCGTTCAGCTTCGTGGTCAACACCGACGTGATCAGCCGCGACATGGCCGAAGACCAGGGCTGGAACCTGTTCCTCGATCCCGCACTGGCCGGCCGCTACGGCATCCTCACCTACGACAACTGGAACGTGATGCACATGTGCATCACCGGCGGGCTGAACCCGTTCGAGCCGCTGGACGAGGCCGGCTTCGTGACCTTCCGCGAGATCGCCGATCAGATCTTCGCCGGCGCCCGCCTGCTGACCGACGATCTGGTGGCCATGAACACCGCCCTGATCAACGGCGAGATCGACTGCTACTTCACCG
>JAGQRL010000224.1 GCA_020425485.1 Rhodospirillaceae bacterium | reverse complement strand
ATGTTGTCGTTCTTCAGGCAGTTGGCAGAACGGACCGACAGCTCCAGCTCGTCCACCTTGCGCAGCAGGTTCTTGTTGAACGGCATGTCTTCCGACGTGTCGTCGCGCCGGTCGGCATGGGGTTCCTCGAAGTTCACGAACAGGCTGAGCTGGTCCTGCAGGATGCGGGCGGCCAGCGCCACCGCGTCCTCCGGCGTTACAGCACCATTGGTTTCCACCGTCATCGACAGCTTGTCGTAGTCGGTCACCTGGCCGACGCGGGTGTTGTCCACCTTGTAGGCGACCTTGCGCACCGGGCTGTACAGCGCATCCACCGGGATCAGGCCGATGGGCGCATCTTCCGGCCGGTTCATGGCGGCGGGCACATAGCCCTTACCGACATTCACCGTCATTTCCATGTTCAGCCGGGCGCCGTGGTCCAGCGTGCACAGGAAGTGGTCGGGATCGAGGATCTCCACTTCCGAACCGGCGATGATCTGGCCGGCGGTCACCGGGCCGGGGCCTTCGGCGTGCAGGCGCAAGCGGCGGGTGCCCTCGCCGTGCATGCGCAGCGCCATGCCCTTGATGTTGAGCACGATCTCCGTGACGTCCTCGCGCACGCCGGGGATCGAGGAAAACTCGTGCAGCACACCGTCGATCTGGATCGAGGTGATGGCCGCCCCCTGGAGCGAGGACAAGAGGATGCGCCTGAGCGCGTTGCCGAGCGTCAGGCCGAAGCCGCGCTCCAGCGGGTTGGCCACGATGACGGCCTTGCGCGACGGATCGGTGCCGGGATTGATTTCCAATGCCTGCGGCTTGATCAGTTCTTTCCAATTGCGATGGATCACGGGGGGGAAAACCTCCTGCCAATGCGGCCGCATGGGCGGCCGGGGCGCCATGGTCACCGGATCAATGCGCGCGGAACGGCTTGGCGGACCGTCCGTCTCCCGACCCGGTGGGCGAAACGCACGTGGGGGCCGGCCACAACGGGCCGGCGCTGCCGACCCTAGACGCGCCGCTTCTTGCGCGGGCGCACGCCATTGTGCGGGATCGGCGTGATATCGCGGATGGAGGTGATCTGGAAGCCGATGGACTGGAGCGCACGCAGGGCCGACTCGCGGCCCGACCCCGGCCCCTTCACATTCACTTCCAGCACCTTCATGCCGTGCTCCTGGGCCTTGCGGCCGGCATCCTCGGCCGCCATCTGGGCGGCGAACGGAGTCGACTTGCGGCTGCCCTTGAAGCCCATGGTCCCGGCGGTCGACCAGGAGATCGCGTTGCCCTGGGCGTCGGTGATGGTCACCATGGTGTTGTTGAAGGTGGCGTTCACATGCGCCACCCCCGAAGAGATGTTCTTACGCTCGCGGCGGCGCAGTCCCCGCCCGGCAGCGGCCTTGGCCATATCGTATCGGTCCTCTCTGGACGGTGGCCCCTACGGGAAGGGGGTTACTTCTTCTTACCGGCGATGGGCTTGGCCGGACCCTTGCGGGTGCGGGCATTGGTGTGGGTGCGCTGGCCGCGCACCGGCAGCCCCTTGCGATGGCGCAGGCCGCGGTAGCAGGCCATGTCCATCAGGCGCTTGATGTTCATCGCCCGCTCGCGGCGCAGGTCGCCTTCGACCACGAAGTCGCCGTCGACCACTTCGCGCACGCGCACGATCTCGTCCTCGGTCATCTGGTTGACCCGGCGCTCGCGCGGGATCTCCAGGCGATCGCAGATGTCCTCGGCGGACTTGCGCCCGATACCGTGGATATAGGTCAGCGCGATGTGCACCCGCTTCTGGGTCGGAATGTTCACGCCAGCGATACGCGCCACGCCGTTTCTCCCGCTTCGTCGATGGCGGTGGCCCGTTCCCCGCAGGAACCCGGTGCCCGGCCGCACACAACAAGAAATGGTTTCGGTTCCCCGGCGGAGAACCAAGCCGAGGGGCAATACCCCTCCCGATCTGATCTGTCAAGCGCTGCGGGGGCGGCCGAAGCCGCCGCTCGCCACGCTTGCCGTTACGCTCCTGCCGCCGCCACCGCCTGGGGTTCGCCCAGGACGCGGCGGACATCCGCTGCCACATCGTCGATGTCCTTGAGGGCATCGACTTCGCGCAGCAGTCCCTTCTCCTCGTAGTAGGGAAGGATGGGTGCCGTCTGCTCGCGGTAGGCCGCGAAGCGGTTGCGCACCGTTTCCTCGTTGTCGTCCGAACGGCGGGTGAACTTGATCCCGCCGCACACGTCGCAGACGCCCGGCACCGCCGGCACCTTGAACTTGTCGTGGTAGCCCTCGCCGCACTTGGCACAGGTGAAGCGGCCGGTGATGCGTTCCACCAGCACCTCTTCGTCCACCGCCAGGCGGATCACGGCGTTCAGCGTCAGCCCCTTGCGGTCGAGCATCTCGTCCAGCAGATGGGCCTGCACCAGGGTGCGCGGGAAGCCATCCAGCAAGAAGCCGTTGCGGCAATCCTCACGGCCGATGCGGTCGGAGATCATGCGGGCGATCAGATCGTCGGAGACGAGCTGGCCCGCTTCCAGCACCTGGCGGACCTCCTGGCCGAGATCGCTGTCCTGCTGCGCCAGCTCGCGCAGCATGTCGCCGGTGGAAAGCTGGACGATGCCGTAGTCCCGTTCGATCAGCCGAGCCTGGGTGCCCTTGCCCGCACCGGGCGGGCCCAAGAGAATCAGGATCATCCACGTCTCCCCCGCAATTTCGCCTTCCGGATGAGCCCCTCGTACTGATGGGCCATCAGGTGCGAATGAATCTGGGCCACCGTGTCCATGGTGACGGTCACCACGATAAGCAGGCTGGTGCCTCCCAGAGCGAACGGGACGGCAGGAAACTGTGCGATCAGCATTTCCGGCAGCAGGCAGACCAGCGCCAGATAGATGCTGCCGACCACAGTCAGGCGGGTCAGCACGTAGTCGATGTAGTCGGCGGTGTTCTTGCCCGGCCGGATGCCGGGGATGAAGCCTCCGTAGCGCTTCAGATTGTCCGCTGTGTCCACGGGATTGAACACGATCGCGGTATAGAAGAAACAGAAGAAGATGATCATGGCGGCATAGACCACCATGAATAGCGGCTGGCCGTGGCTCAGGCTGCCGATGATCCACTGCAGCCAGCCGGAGTCGGTGCTGCCGGAGAAGCTCACCAGCGTGGTCGGCAGCAGCAGCAGCGAGGAGGCGAAGATCGGCGGGATCACGCCGGCCGTGTTGAGCTTCAGCGGCAGGTGGGAGCTTTCCCCGCCCACCATGCGGTTGCCCATCTGGCGCTTGGGGTACTGCACCAGCAGGCGGCGCTGGGCGCGCTCCATGTAGACGATGCAGGTGATCACGGCGACCACCATGATCAGCAGGCCGACGATCACGAAGCCCGACACCGAGCCCGTGCGCCCCAGGTCCAGCACCTCGGCCAAAGCGCTGGGCAGCCTTGCGACGATGCCGGCGAAGATGATCCGCGAGATGCCGTTGCCGACACCGCGCGAGGTGATCTGCTCGCCCAGCCACATCAGGAACATGGTGCCGCCGACG
>JAGQRL010000223.1 GCA_020425485.1 Rhodospirillaceae bacterium | reverse complement strand
TGCGGCCGCGCGTGATGGCCATGCCGGAGCCCGACCGCAGCCGCAAGGGCCAGGTCATCCGCGCCAAACTGGGGATGGTGGAAGACGACATCGTCACCAAGGTGCTGGACTACATCCCCGACGCCGCCATGGACCAGGCGCAGCTCGCCTACGCCGACATCGTGGTGGCCGGCGGCATGGGCCTGCAGCGCCCGGAAAACTTCGGCCTGATCAAGGATCTGGCGGAGGTGCTGGGGGCCGAATACGGCTGCTCGCGCCCGGTGGTGCAGAAGCGCTGGATGGAGCCCGACCGGCAGATCGGCCAGACCGGCAAGACCATCCGGCCGCGGCTCTACATCGCCGCCGGCATCTCCGGGGCCATCCAGCACCGGGTCGGCGTGGAGGGGGCGGACATGATCGTCGCCATCAACACCGATCCCAACGCCCCGATCTTCGATTTTGCCCACTACGGCATCGTTGCCGATGCCTTGGAGCTTCTCCCGGCGCTGACGGAAACCTTCGCGCGGCGCCTGCGTGTCAACCGGGTCGCCGTCTGAGGAGGCGGAGAGCATGACCACCATCCACGAACATTTCGACGCGATCGTCGTGGGCGCCGGCCCGTCCGGCAACGCCGCCGCCTACACCATGGCGAAGGCCGGGTTGAACGTGCTGCAAATCGACCGCGGCGAATACGCCGGATCGAAGAATGTGCAGGGCGCCATCCTCTACGCCGATGCCCTGGAGCGGCTGATCCCCGACTTCCGCGAGGAAGCGCCGCTGGAACGCCACGTGGTGGAACAGCGCATGTGGATGCTGGATGAAACCAGCCACGTCGGCGCCCACTACCGGTCCGACGATTTCAACGAAGACCGTCCCAACCGCTACACCATCATCCGCGCCCAGTTCGACCAGTGGTTCGCGCGCACCGTGCGCGAGGCCGGCGCCCTGATGCTGACGGAGACCACCGTCACCAACCTGGTGAAGGACGACAAGGGCAAGGTGATCGGCGTGGAGACCGACCGCGAAGGCGGGCCGATCTACGCCGAGGTGGTGATCCTGGGCGAAGGCGTGAACGGCCTGGTAGGCCAGCGCGCCGGCCTGCGCCCGGAACTGTCCACCAGCCATGTCGCCCTGGCGGTGAAGGAGATGCACTTCCTCGACCAGAAGGTGATCGAGGACCGCTTCAACCTGTCGTCGGAAGAAGAGGGCGTGGTGATCGAGGCGGTGGGGTCGGTCAGCTCCGGCATGGTCGGCACCGGCTTCCTCTATACCAACCGGGAATCGGTCTCCATCGGCATCGGCTGCATGCTCGGCGACTTCGTGGAAACCGCCATCCCGCCCTACAAGCTGCTCGACCGCTTCAAGTCGCACCCTTCGGTCAAGCCGCTGCTCCAGGGCTCGGAGATGAAGGAGTATTCGGCGCACCTGATCCCCGAAGGCGGCTTCAGCGCCATTCCGGCGCTGGTCGGCGACGGCTGGATCGTGGTGGGTGACGCCGGCCAGTTCGTGAATTCGGTCCATCGCGAAGGCTCAAACCTGGCGATGACCACCGGCCGGCTGGCCGGGGAAACGGTGGCGGCCCTGAAGGCCGAGAACAAGCCGTTCACCCAGGTCAACCTGAGGGCCTACGAGGCGGCGCTGAAAGACAGCTACGTCATCAAGGACCTCAAGAAGTACCGGCGCATGCCGGACACCCTGCACGCCAACAAGCATCTGTTCACCGACTACCCGCACGCGCTTTCGAGTGCGCTGCAGACGTGGCTGCGTGTCGACGGTGTCGACAAGCGAACCAAGGAACGGGAGATGGTGCGCACCATGCGTGCGGCGCGCGGCGGCTTCCGGGGACTGATGAGCGACATGTGGAAAGTAGCGAGGGCCTGGCGATGACCGACACCACTGCGACCACCCGCATTGAAGAGCGCCTCTACCAGAACCGTTACCGGGTCGACGAAGGACGGCCCCATGTGCGGATCAAGCGGCGTATCCATGACTCCGACGCACTGATCTCTCTGCTGAGCATCTGCCCGGCCGGGTGCTATTCCCGGGACGAGAAGGGGCGGATCGAAGTGGCCACCGACGGGTGCATGGAATGCGGTTCCTGCCGCATCGTCTGCGCCAAGACGGGCGAGATCGAGTGGAGCTATCCGCGCGGCGGCTACGGCGTGCTGTTCAAGTTCGGTTGAGGATAACGGCCGGTGGGCATTGCGCAGCCCGCCGGCCGGTACTGCCGAGGGTCGGCCGACTGCCATCCGGCAGGCGCGTTGGCGCCTGGTCGGAGCATTTCCTAGGGCCGGTCCGGCCTCGCCTGCTTACGCCGGGCGAGGGCGGCTGCAATGCTGTCCCGATGCGCATCGCCCCAGTTGCACAGGGGCGCCATGGCCTCCGCCAGGCTCAGGCCCAGCGGGGTGGCCGCATAGTCCACGCGCGGCGGAATTTCCTGATAGTCGGTCCGTTTGATGATCCCATCGGACTCCAGCTCCTTGAGCTGCTGGATCAGCATTTTGTCGCTGACGCCGCGCACGCAGCGCTTCAATTCCCCGTAGCGCTTCGGCCCGGAGAATAAGAAGAACAGAATCAACGGCTTCCACTTCCCGGCCACCACGCGCAACGTGGCATCCAGGCCGCAGATGAAAGGCTGATCCGGCGCGGTATCCGATGGCATCTGCACTACTTACCAAAAGGTGCATACTTGTTCATTGGAAATCGCCCCTCAGCTATGGGCCATCCCAACGATGGAGATGGCATCATGAGCAAACTTACCGGAAAGACGGCAGTGATCACGGGCGGTGGCAGCGGCATCGGCCTGGCAACGGCGCGGCGTTTCGTGGCCGAAGGCGCTTATGTGTACCTGTTCGGACGGCGTCAGGCGGCGCTCGATGCCGCGGTGGCGGACCTCGGCGCCAACGCGCGCGGCATCCAGGGCGACATTTCCCGGCTGGAGGATCTCGACCGCCTCTACGCAACGGTGAAGGCGGAGAAGGGCAGCATCGACGTGCTGTTCGCCAATGCCGGTGTGGGCGATCTGGCGCCGCTGGGCACGGTGACGCCGGACCAGTTCGATCGGACCTTCGGCATCAACGTCAAGGGCACGTTCTTCACCGTGCAGAAGGCGCTGCCGCTGCTGAAGCCGGGCAGCTCGATCATCCTGACGGGCTCGACCGTCGGCGTCATGGGAACGCCGGCCATGAGCGTCTACAGCGCGTCCAAGGCGGCCGTGCGCAACCTGGCGCGAAGCTGGGCCCAGGACCTCCGGGGCACCGGCATCCGCGTCAATGTCCTGTCGCCCGGCCTGACGCAGACCGACACGGTGATGGACCTGTTGAGCGAGGAGAGCCTCGCCGCCCTGGTGGCGGGAACCCCGCTCGGGCGCATGGGCGATCCGGCGGAAACGGCGGGTGTGGCCGCCTTCCTGGCCTCCGACGACAGCGCCTTCATGACCGGAAGCGAGGTGTTCGTGGATGGCGGTACCGCTCAGGTCTGAGCTTGCGGCGGGGTAGGCCCCCGCCTGCTGTGGCGCGGTTGGCCGGCCGGGTGCAAACGCCCGGCGGCCTTCCGCGGCCCGGCGGTCATTCGCCGCCGAACGCGCCGGCCGCCGGCGCGCCCATCTGGCCCTGCAGTTCCAGGGAGTCCACCACGTTGATGGTGCGCAGGATGTGGTCGGTGATCTCCGCGCAGGCGCGGTCCGGGTCGCGGGCCAGGGTGGCTTCCATGATCGCCCGGTG
>JAGQRL010000222.1 GCA_020425485.1 Rhodospirillaceae bacterium | reverse complement strand
GTGTCGAACAGGTCGACGAACAGGAAGGCGAACACGATCGTCAGGATGCCGATGTCCAGCGCCCCCATGATGTCGAGCTGCAGCAGCGTCGGCGAGGGGTCGGGGGGCACGTCGAGGATGCCGCCGAACTCGCTGTAGCCCAGCAGGATGGAGGCGGCCGTCACGCCCAGGATGCCGATGATGATGGCACCGGGGATGCGCAGCGCCGTCAGCGCCACCATCACCGCAAAGCCGATCACCGCCATGATCACGGTGGGCTGGGTGACATCGCCCAGGGTCACCAGGGTCACGGGATGGTCGGCGATGATGCCCGCTTCGCTCAGCCCGATGATGGCGAGGAACAGCCCGATGCCCGCGGCGATGGACATCTTCAGCGAGCGCGGAATGGAGTTGATGATCCATTCGCGCACCGGCAGCACGCTGAGCACCAGGAAGATCACGCCGGAGACGAACACCGCCCCCAGGGCCACCTGCCACGTGTAGCCCATGCCCAAAACGACGCCATATGTGAAATACGCGTTCAGTCCCATGCCCGGTGCCAGGGCAATCGGGTAGTTGGCGTAAAGGCCCATGATGGCCGTGCCGACTGCCGCCGCCAGGCAGGTGGCGACGAAGACGGCGCTCTGGTCCATCCCCGCGTCGGCCAGGATCGCCGGGTTCACGAAGATGATATAGGCCATCGTCAGGAAGGTGGTGAAACCGGCCAGCACCTCGGTGCGGACATTGGTTCCGTGGTCCGAAAGCTGGAACAGGCGCTCGATCATGTCCGTCCATCCGTTGTGTATCGGCACGCGGTAAGCAAAAGCGGTGCCAAGGGAAGGGGTGGTCCACCGCGGGTGGTGCTGCCGCGTCGCCGGGTGTCCTGACCCTGCAACGGTTTTTGTGATAGACCGGCGCCATGGTCCAGTCCCGTCGTGGCGCGTCGCCGTCTCCCTACCTGCTTTTGGTGCTGCCGCCGCTGCTGTGGTCCGGCAACTTCGTCATCGGCCGCGCCATGCGCGATGCCTTCGAGCCGGTACCGCTGACCTTCTGGCGCTGGATCTTGGCGGGCGTGGTGCTGGCGCCGTTCGCCCTGGCGCTCACCTGGCGCCACCGTGCGGTGATCGCCCGCTACCCGCTGCTGCTGATCGCGCTGGGCGTTACCGGCGTCGGCTGGTTCCACCTCAGCGTCTACTACGGCCTGCAAACGAGCACGGCGATCAATGCCGGGCTGCTGATGGCCACCGGGCCGATGATGATCGCCGCCCTGAGCTGGATGGCCTATGGGGAGGCCCTCAGCCTGCGCTACCTGGCGGGGCTGCTGCTGTCGCTCGCCGGGGCGACGGTGGTGATCGCCCGCGGCGATGCCGCCGCCCTGCTGGCGCTGGAAATCAACGAGGGCGACATCTGGCTGTTCGGCGCGGCCATGCTGTGGGCGGTCTATTCGGTGCTGCTGAAGCGCCGGCCGCCGGAACTGCCGCCGCTGGCCCTGCTGTTCATCACCATCGTGGTGGGGGCCATCTCCCTGGCGCCGCTGTTCGTCTGGCAGTCCGGCTTTGCGCTGGGCTTCGAGCCGGGGATCGAGACACTGGGGACGCTGCTTTACGTGTCGCTGCTCGCCTCGCTGCTCGCCTACCAGTTCTGGAACCGCGGGGTGCGGGAAGCTGGCCCCAGCCGTGCCGGCCTCTACATGTATCTGATGCCGTTCTTCAGCGCGGTGCTGTCGGTGATCGCGCTCGGCGAGCCCATCGCCCCCTTCCATGTGGTCGGCGGCGGGCTGATCTTCGGCGGCATTGCCCTGGCGGTGATGCGCCGGCGGCCGGCAGCAGCCGCGGTCACGGCGTCGGAGGGGGAATGACGATGCGCGCGGCAGCCCTTGTTCTGGCGATCCTGGCCGCCGCCAGCCCGGCGGCGGGGCAGAGCGGCACGGTCCACACCGTCACCGTCTCGCGTGAGGAGTGCCGCAACCTGGTGGCCCATGTGCCGGCGGCGGACGTGACCTATCAGCCGGGGGTGGATGTGCTGGGCCGGCCGGTCGCCCCGGCCGACCTGAACGGCACCACCTTCAACCTGCTCGACCCGCTGGTCATCCGCATCGATGTGGATTTGATCGACCGCCTGGGGCTGACGCCGCCGCCCGGCGTGGAGCCGGAGCTGACGGCGGCCTACATCACGGTGTCCGGCAACCGCGTCACCTTCAACGGCCAGCCGCTGGTGCCCAATGATGTGGCAGCCCTGCAGGCGGCCTGCACCCAGGCGCTCAATAACCCCTGAGGCGCTGGGGCGCCTGCGGTTGACCACTCACCCCGTGCGCAGGCGGGTGATCTGGTCGCGCGTCGGGTAGCCGTCCGCCGGCAGGCCGATGGAGCGCTGCCAGCCGCGCAGGGCGCCGCGCGTGTTGGGGCCGATGCGCCCGTCCGGCGTGCCGGCGTTGAAGCCGCGGGCATTGAGCAGCCGCTGCATCTCCTCGATCTCGTCGCGGCTCAGCGGATCGCCCAGGTTGGGCCGGGCACCGCGCAGGGGGCCGCCGCCTTCGATGCGGTCCGCCAGGTGGCCCACCGCCACCGCGTAGGGGACCGAGCGGTTCCACTGCATGATGATGCGGAAGTTGTCGTAGACCAGGAAGGCCGGGCCGCGGTGGCCCATGGGCAGCACCACGGAGGCTTCGATGGGGGCGATGGGCAGCGCCCCGCCGTCGATCCGCCGCACCCCCAGCGCCTGCCATTCGGCCAGCGTCTTGCGTACCGTAAGGTCGGCCTGCTCCCACGGGAAGGAGGCCGGCAGCAGCGCCTCGCGGCCCCAGATATAGCCGCTCTCCCAGCCGATTTCGGACAGGTAGTTGGCTGCCGAGGCGAATACGTCCGGCAGGCTGCCGTAGAGGTCGCGGCGGCCGTCACCGTCGAAGTCCACGGCGAATCGGCGGTAGGTGGTGGGCAGGAACTGGCAGTTGCCGATGGCCCCGGCCCAGGAGCCGATGAGCTGGTCGCGGCGCACCCAGCCATTGTCGATCAGGTGCAGGGCGGCGATCAACTCCGCCCCGAACAGATCGGCCCGGCGGTCGTTGTAGGTCAGCGTCGCCAGCGCCTGGATCACGTCGAAATCGCCGAGGTAGCTGCCGAAATTGGTTTCCAGCCCCCAGAAGGCCACCAGGTAGGCGCCGGGCACGCCGTACTCCGCCTCCACCCGGTCCAGCAGGGCGCGGTTCTGGGCGTAGCGGGCGCGGCCTTCGTTCACGCGGCCATCGGTGATGGCGTTGTCCATGTACTGCCAGAAGGTGCGGGTGAACTCCGGCTGGGCGCCTTCCAGCTCCATCACCCGCTCGCTGGGGGCGAGCCCGGCAAACGCGGACTGAACCGTGGCGGAGCTGATGCCTTCCGCCATGGCGCGGGCCGACATGCGCTGGAGGAACACGGCGAACGGCTCCGTCGGCTGCGCCTGGGCCGTGCCGAGCGCCGGCAGCAGCCCGGCACCGGCCGCCGCCAAGGCTGCCGCACCCTGAAGCACGCCGCGGCGTGCGATTGCTGGCCTCGATCCCATGGAACCCCCGCCGGTGGTTGTTTCGGGGCCTATGTGGGGGGGCGCTGGGGGGCCGGTCAATCCCCCTGGGGCGGCCCGCCGGATTGGGCCGCGGGCAAAAAAAAGGCCGCTGCGAAAGCGGCGGCCCAAGTTTAGGGAGGATTCGCCCGAACGGGCCAAGCAAGCTCGCGCTTGCCCTTATACCGCTACGTAAAAAGTACTCTTGACGCAATCAGCGCGGTTCAGCAGTCCAGCGATTCCGAAACCACTGTGACAAATCCGCATCACTGCGGCAGATGGGTCACCGAGCTGCCACAGTTTCGCCGCCGCTTGCCCCCAATGCGACCAGCCGGCCGGGCAACGCGGCCGCCAGGGTGACCGCCCGGGCGACGAAGAACACGTGCAGCGCCAGCCACAGCCCGTGGTTTTCCAGACTCGGGGTCAGCGTCAGCACGGCCACCGCAAAGGCGGCGAAGGAGAGCACCATGGCTTTCAGCAGCGCCCCGGTCCAGGTGGCGCCGATGAACATGCCGTCCAGCAGGTAGCTCCACACCGCGACGATGGGCAGTGGCGCCGCCCAGGCCAGGTAGGTGCCGGCAGCCTCGCGCACCTCGGGAAGGTCGGTCAGCCCGGCGATCACCGGCCCGCCGGCGATGAAGTACACCACGGCGAAACCGGCCGCGGCGATGCCGCTCCACAGCGCCGCCACGCGCCCGGCCGCCGCCACCCCGGCGGGGTTGCGGGCACCGACGCTGGTGCCCACCAGGGCTTCCACCGCGAAGGCGAAGGCATCCAGCGCGTGGGCACTGAACACCAGGAACTGCAGCAGCACCGCGTTGGCCGCCAGCACCGTATCGCCGAAGCGCGCACCCACCGCGGTGAACCAGGCAAACGCCAGTTGCAGCACGATGGTGCGAGCAAACAGGTCGCGGTTGAGGCCGAGCAGGCGGCGTGCGGCAACGAGGTCGAGCAGGCGCGCACGCTCCCACGCGCCGCCGCGCTGGCGCAGATGGCGGGCCGCCAGCACCGCCCCCACCACCAGCCCCACCACTTCGGCGAGCGCGCTGGCGAGGGCCACGCCGTCCGCCGTCATGTCGAACTGCAGCACGAACAGCAGGTCGAGCACGACGTTGGTGGTGTAGATGGACACCTGCTGGGCGAGCGCCGCCCGCGGCCGCATTTCGCCGAACAGCCAGCCAAGCAGGGCGTAGTTGGCGAGCGTGACGGGGAACGCCCAACTGCGAATGAGGAGGTAGGTTTCCGCCTCGCCGGCCACCGCCGGGCTGGGATCGACGATGGCGAGCGCTGCCCCCGTGATCGGCAGGCTCAA
>JAGQRL010000221.1:2148-9082 GCA_020425485.1 Rhodospirillaceae bacterium | reverse complement strand
CCGATGCCGCAGACCAAGTTCGTGGTCGGCAAGGCGCTGCGCCTGGGGCTCAGGCCCATCGTGCTGATCAACAAGGTCGACAAGCCCGAGGAGCGCGCCCACGCGGTGCACGACGAGGTGTTCGACCTGTTTGCGGCGCTGGATGCCGACGACGCGCAGCTTGATTTCCCCACCCTGTTCGCCTCGGCCAAGCAGGGCTGGGCGGCCGCCGCCCCGGAAGGGCCGCACAAGGACATGGCGCCGCTGTTCGACCTGATCTTGAAGCATGTGCCGCCGCCCCGCGGCATCGAGCCCGATGCGCCCCTGCGCATGCTGGCCACCACGCTGGAAGCCAACCCCTATCTCGGCCGCATCCTCACCGGCCGCATCACCGCCGGCACGGTGCGCCCCAACATGACGGTGCGGGCGCTGGGCCGCGACGGCCGCGTAGTGGAGACGGGCCGCATCTCCAAGCTGCTGGCCTTCCGCGGGCTGGAGCGCCAGCCGATCGAGCAGGGCGAGGCCGGCGACATCGTCGCCATCGCCGGGCTGTCCGCCGCCACGGTGGCCGACACCATCTGCGATCCGGCGGTGAGCGAGCCGATCCCGGCCCAGCCCATCGACCCGCCGACGCTGGCCATGACCTTCCAGGTGAACGATTCCCCGCTCGCCGGCACCGAAGGCGACAAGGTGACCAGCCGGGTGATCCGCGCCCGCCTGGAGCGCGAGGCTGAAGGCAATGTGGCGCTGAAGATCTCCGAAGGCGAAACCAAGGACGCGTTCGAGGTGGCGGGCCGCGGCGAGTTGCAGCTCGGCATCCTCATCGAGACCATGCGGCGCGAAGGCTTCGAGCTGTGCATCGGCCGGCCGCAGGTGGTCTACCGGACGGATCCCGACACCGGCCAGCGCCTGGAGCCGGTGGAAGAGGTGACCATCGATGTCGACGAGGACTATTCCGGTGCTGTGGTGGACAAGCTCGCCCAGCGCCGGGCGGAGCTGGTGGAGATGCGGCCCTCCGGCGGCGGCAAGCAGCGCCTGGTGTTCTTCGCCCCCACCCGCGGGCTGATCGGCTACCACAACGAGTTCATGACCGACACCCGCGGCACCGGGGTGATGAACCGGGTGTTCCACGCCTACCAGCCCCATCGCGGCACCATGCCCAGCCGGCGCACCGGCGTGCTGATCTCCAACGACGAGGGCGAGGCGGTGGCCTACGCCCTGTGGAACCTGGAAGACCGCGGGCCGATGATGATCGACCCCGGCGACAAGGTGTATCGCGGCATGATCGTCGGCGAGCACAGCCGCGGCACCGACCTTGAGGTGAACGTGCTGAAGGGCAAGAAGCTCACCAACATCCGGGCCGCCGGCAAGGACGACAACGTGCTGCTGACGCCGCCCCTGCGGATGACGCTGGAGCGCGCGCTTACCTACATCAACGATGACGAGCTGGTGGAGGTGACGCCCAAGACCATCCGCCTGCGCAAACGCCAGCTCGACCCGCACGAGCGCAAGCGGGAAAGCCGCAAGGCCGAAGCGGTCTAGGAGATCTGCGGAGGCGGCGGGCTGACCTCGACCCGCGACGCCCCGGCCCACACCTCCACCCGGCCGCCCGGCCTGCACACTGTCGTTGGGTGGCCGGGTTGGGGTGTGGGCCGGAACCGGACTTCGCCGCAGGCGGATCGGGGCGAAAACTGTCCCAGAACGGTAACTTGACCTGCCCCCGCGGGCCTTCGATCAATGCCGGTCGACAAATCGGGCGACTGGAGATCCCGCGATGACCACCTTCACCTGCACCGCCACCGTGCTCGGCGAGGCGTCCGGCGGCGACCGCCAGATCGCCTTCGAGATGTCCAGGGACCCGGCCGTCACGCCGGTGGACGAGGTGGTGGAAGCCTTCATCGGCAAGCTCCACGCCACCGGCAACCTGCCGTCCGCGGACTCCTATGAATTGAACTCGGCGATGCGCAACAAGGAGAAGCGGGTGATCATGGTGATCGGCCACCTGCTCGGCCCCTACGACCAGACGCCCTTCCTGACGATGATCGCTTATTAGGCCACGCAGAGGCGGCGGCCCCTTGGCGGCCGTTGCCATTCGGGCCGCACTATGGTTGCCTGCCGACGGATGCCCCCCACAACCGAGGCTTGAGTCGCCATGTCCGCTTTCAAAACCCTCGACGACCTGGATGTCGCCGGCAAGACCGTGCTGGTACGCGGTGATCTCAACGTCCCGGTGAAGAACGGAACGGTGACCGACACCACCCGGCTCGACCGCCTGGCGCCGACCCTGCTGGAGCTGGCCGACAAGGGCGCCAAGGTGGTGGTCATGTCCCATTTCGGCCGCCCCAAGGGCCAGCGCAACCTGGACTATTCGCTGGAACCGGTGGTGCCGGCGCTGTCCACCGCCCTGGGCGGCAAGCCGGTGGCCTTCGCCACCGATTGCATCGGCGAAGCGGCGGAACAGGCCGTGGCGGCGCTGCAGCCGGGCGGCTTCCTGGTGCTGGAAAACCTCCGCTTCTATCCCGATGAGGAGAAGAACGACGCCGGCTTTGCTGAGAAGCTGGCCGCCCTTGGCGACATCTACGTCAACGATGCCTTCGCCACCGCCCACCGCGCCCATGCCTCCACCGAAGCCATCGCGCGGGTGCTGCCGGCGGCTGCGGGCCGGCTGATGCAGGCGGAGCTGGAAGCGCTGACCAACGCGCTGGAAAGCCCGCAACGCCCGGTGGCCGCCGTGGTCGGCGGTGCGAAGATCTCCACCAAGCTCGACCTGCTGGGCAACATGGTGTCGCGGGTCAACATGCTGATCCTCGGCGGCGGCATGGCCAACACCTTCCTTTATGCCAGCGGCATCGATGTCGGCGGTTCGCTGTGCGAGAAGGACATGGCGGACGCTGCGCGCGCCATCATGGAAACCGCGAAGAACGCCGGCTGCGAGATCGTGCTGCCGAGCGACGCGGTGATCGCCGGCAAGCTGGAAGCCGGCGTGGAAACGGCCACCGTGCCCTCTAACGCCGTGCCGAGCGACAAGATGATCCTCGATGTCGGCCCCGGCAGCATCGTCGACGTCAACGCCAAGCTGGACGGCTGCAAGACCATCGTGTGGAACGGCCCGCTGGGAGCGTTCGAAACCGCACCGTTCGATGTCGCCACCACCGCCGTGGCCCAGCATGCCGCGGAGCTGACCAAGGCCGGCAAGGTGCTGAGCGTGGCCGGCGGCGGCGATACCGTGGCGGCGCTGGACCATGCCGGGGTGATCGACGAGTTCAGCTATGTCTCCACCGCCGGCGGCGCCTTCCTGGAATGGCTGGAAGGCAAGGACCTGCCGGGCGTGGCGGCGCTGAAGTCGTAGAACGGTTACCGCCGCCGCCCTCGCCGGTTTCGGCGAGAGCCAATAGAAAACGGCCCGCGGAAGCACCCGCGGGCCGTTTCCTTTTTGCGGCGTGCGTCCGGTCGACCTACCGGCAGCGGACGATGGTGAAGCCGCGACCGTCGGTATCGGTGGCGTCGAACCGGTCCGGCGTCTGGTTGGAGATGGTGAACACCTCCGTTTCCGGATGGTCCTGGCGGTTGGGCGCGTTGCTCAGCGTGTCGGACGGGTCGATCACGTTGAAGGTCAGGGTCGGGCCTTCCAGCGTCCACATGCCCACCGCTTCGTGCACCGTGCCGTCGGCTTCCAGCAGCACCACGACGTTGTTGGAGAACATCACCACGCGCTCGTCGTTGCAGCCTTCATTTTCCGGCGCCCAGTTGCCGATCAGCAGTTGGCTGTCGATGGGGCCGGCGGCCACCGGCGGCTGCGGGGCTTCGGTGCCGCCGCCCGCGCGGGCGAACACCAGGTAGCCGCCATCCTCGAACGAGGCCGGGTAGGTGCCGGCGGGTTCGGTGATGCGCAGCCGGCCGTCGCTCATGAACTCCATCAGCGAGCGGCGGATCGACCCGCCGATGTTCAGCTCCAGGCGCATCGGGGTGGTGGCGGTATCGACGACGTAGCTCACTTCCATCGGCGGGTCGTCGCCGTCGCCGACCGACGCCGTGCCGTCGGCACGGAATTCCACCCAGACATCCTCACCCTGGCCCGGTGTCGCCTCCCAGCGCCCCACCAGGGATCCGCCCCCGGCGGCTTCCTCGCCGGCGAAGGCCGACAACTGGAACACCGATAGGATTGCGGCCACGACGAGTGCGATTCGGCCCATGGTTTCCCTCCTCTTTGCAGTTTGGCAGTCGGCGGGACCGTATCTGCCCTTTTTGGCGGTCTCGGGTCCGATCCTCCCCGCAAACGCCCAACCGTGGCTGAAATGTGAAGCCGGCCGCCGGGTTGGGGGGAAGGGCACGGAGCCACCGAAGCCGCGGCACCTGTAGCATGGATCGCCAGGACGGCGAACCGGGCAGCGCCCTTGCCCCAGCCCGGCCGCCCCGCTGGCACCCGGTCTGCGCCCGCCGGGGTGGCAGCGCCCGGCGAAATCGGGCAGGGTCGCCGTTCGGGCGCGCGCTTGCGCGAAGCCTTCCGACGACAGGAGCAATGATGCGCGTTCTGGTCACCGGCGCCACCGGTTTCGTCGGCAGACATGTGGTGGCTGCGCTGTGCCGGCGGGGCCACGAAGTGCATGTCGCCCTGCGCGGTTCGCACCGGACCGGAGACGTGCCGGCCGGCGTCGCCCACCATGCGGTCGGGGAGATCGGCCCCGGGACCGATTGGACGGCGGCCCTGGCCGGCATGCAGGCGGTGGTGCATTGCGCCGGGCTGGCCCATGTCCCCCAACGCTCCTCCGGCAGCTCCGACCCCCCCTACCGACGCGTCAATGCCGACGGCACCGCGGCCCTCGCCGCCGCGGCGGTCGGCGCCGGTGTGCGCCGATTCTGCCACATCAGCACGGCCAGGGTGCTGGGCGAGGCGTCGGGCCCGCGGCCGCTGAGTGAAGCCGACCCCGCCGCACCGGTCAACGCATATGACGCCTCGAAGCTGGAGGCCGAACGGCGCCTTACGGATATCGTCGCCGGCACGGCGCTGTCTGCCGTCATCCTGCGTCCGCCCCTGGTCTATGGGCCGGGCGCCAAGGCCAACGTGGCGCGTCTGCTCAAGCTTTGTGCGCTTCCGCTGCCGTTGCCCTTCGGGGCGGTCGACACCAACCGCCGCAGCCTGATCTATGTGGGCAATCTGGCCGATGCGGCGGCCCATGTCCTGGAGCCGCCGGATCCGCACGGCCCCACGGCCGGGGGGGCGCCGGCCGGCACGTACCTGGTTTGCGACGGCGAGGACCTGTCGACGGCCGAACTGGTGCGGCGGCTCCGCCAGGCCATGGGGCGGCCCCCCCGCCTGGTGCCGCTGCCGGTGCGCTTGCTGACGGTGGCAGGACGCTTGGCCCGACGGCGCGGGGAAGTCGACAGGCTGACCGGCAGTCTGGCGATCGACGGCACCGCGTTCCGCACGGCGACGGGGTGGTCCCCGCCCTTCTCGGTCGACGAGGGGCTGGCCGAAACGGTGCGGTGGTTCCGCGGAACCGCCGGCTGATACCCGGAGCACCCGCGGTGGGCGTGTCCGACCGGGCGCGGCTATGCCTGGCCGGATGCCGTGCTTCGGAAATCCGGCCGCCCCGCTGGCACCCGGTCTGCGCCCGCCGGGGTGGCAGCGCCCGGCGAAATCGGGCAGGGTCGCCGCTGGAGCACGACGTCCGATCAGGCGCGTTCGCGTCTGGCCGGACGTCGTGCTCTTAGACTTTAGAATTCCGCTCCAGTCGGGCGAACGCCGCAGCCGCGGCCGCCACCACGCCGACACCGCTTCAGGCCAGCCGCCATGACCCAGCCGCAGCTCCCCTTTCGCCTGTCCATCTGCGGGCTCGACGAGCTGCCGGCCTTTGCCGCGGAGGGGGTGTCCCACGTCGTTTCCATCCTCGATCCCGACTACCCGGACCCCGAGGATTTCGCCGCCTTCCTGCCGCATCGCCGCGCGGTGCTGCGCTTCGACGACGTGATCGTCACCGGCGATCTCTACCAGGCGCCGGGGGCGGGCGATGTTGCCGCCATCCTGAATGTGGGCCGCGAACTGGCGGCGGACGGGGCGACCCATGTGCTGGTGCACTGCCATGCCGGGGTGTCGCGCTCCACCGCCGCGGCGGCCCTGCTGCTGGCCCAGCGCATGCCCGATGCCATCGACGATGTGTTCGATGAGATACACCGGGTGCGGCCGCGCAGCTGGCCCAACAGCCTCATCGTCCGCCTGGGCGATGCCCAGCTTGGCCTGGCCGGCCGGCTGGTGGCGGCGATGCAGCGCCACCACGCGCGGGTGGCGGTGGACTATCCGGAATTGGCCAAGCTGCTGCGCATGGGCATGCGCGCCCACGAGGTGCCGGACCCCTCGGCCCCCACCGGCTGAGCCGCCGGCACCTGGCCCGCAGAATCGATGCCTCCGGGCCGCCTCCTGGCAGGGCGGATTTGGGTTAAGTGTAGGTTCATCATTTTCCGCCAAATTTAAGGAAGGGGTTCGCCCGAGGGAGTGACACGCGATGTCCAATGCCCTGTCCGACAACCGGGAGCCGGAGCGCAGGGTTCTGGATGCCGCACAGATCAGCGCCGTGGTGCGCCAGCATCTGGAATTCCGTGCCCGCCGCGGCGGCAAGCGAGCCGATTTCCGCTTCTGTGAGATCACCCGGTTCGACCTCTCCTCCGTCGATCTGTCGGAAGCCGATTTTACCGGCGCCAAGCTGTCCCGCTGCCGCTTCTCCGGCACCAAGCTGCGCGAAGCCAACCTCTACGGTGCCGACCTGAGGGGCTGCGACTTCTCCGGCTGCATGCTCGACAAGGCCGACATGCGGGGCGCCTGCCTGCACGGCGCGGACCTGACCGGTGCCTCCATGGTCGACGTGGACATGCGCGAGGGCGTGATCGTCATCGGCGACGGCGAAGGCGGGCTGACGCCGGCCGGCTTCGACATCCACTACACCGAGGTGGCCGGCGTGCG
>JAGQRL010000221.1:0-2101 GCA_020425485.1 Rhodospirillaceae bacterium | reverse complement strand
GCCATCCTGCGCGACGCCGACCTGTCGCGCATCAACCTCACCAACAGCGATCTCACCGGCTGCGACCTGCGCGGCGCCAACCTGACGGAGGCCACGCTGTCCGGCGCGGTGCTCAACGGGGCGGAGATGCGCGGTGCCAAGATGGACCGCACCAACCTGCACAACGCCAACCTGGTGGGCGCCCTCTACGACCCGGAAATGCTGACCACGGCCATCTGCACCGGGGTGCGCATGGCCAAGGCGGTGGGCAGCCTGCGCAAGCCGCTGGCCGACGTGATCGCCGCCCATGAGGTGTGGATGAACTCCAACGGCCATGAGGGCGCGCGGGCCAACCTGTCGGAATTCGATCTGCGCGGCCAGATGCTGGCGCGCCGCCGGCTGGCTGCGGCGGTGATGCGCTCCGCCGTGCTGGAGGATTGCGATCTCTCCCACGCCGTGCTGACCACCGCCGACATGAGCCTGTGCGACATGCGCGGGGCCAAGCTGGCGGATGCCGATCTGCGCGGCGTCAACTTCCGCTGGGCGACGCTGAACGGGGCGGTTCTGGACGGCGCCAAGCTGTCGCCGGTGAACATCACCGGGGCGGCGTCCTTCGTCTGGCACACCGATCTCAGCCACGCCCGCCTCACCACCGCGTCGCTGCGCGGTGCTGACCTGTCCAACGCCCATCTGATGGAAGCCGACCTCAGCGAAGCCGACCTCACCGGCGCCGATCTTACCGGCGCGGTGCTGAAAGGCGCCAAGCTGGTGGACGCCAAGATGGACAAGGTGAAGCTGGACGGCGCCGACCTGACCGACGCCGTGGGGCTGCCCAAAGCGCAGTAGGCCGGGTGGGGGAGCGGGCTGGAACCGACCTCGCCGAAGGCGAGACCTCTACCTCAGCCGCCGCCTTCGAAGCCCGGATACAGCGTCATCCCGCCATCGACGTAGAGGTTGATGCCGTAGATGTAGTCGGCTTCGTCGGACGCCAGCCACACCGCCACGCGGGCGATATCGTCCGGCTCGCCGATGCGCTTGGCCGGGATCAGGGTCTTCAGCGCGGCGTAGGCTTCCGGCGTTTCCCAGGCTTCGGTGTTGATCGGCGTGCGGATGGCGCCGGGGCAGATGGAATTGACGCGGATGCGCTCCGGCGCCAGTTCCTGCGCCAGGCTCTTCATCATCAGCATCACCCCGCCCTTGGACGCCGCGTAGTTGGCGTGCCCGGCCCATGGGATCACGTCGTGCACGCTCGACATGCAGATGATCTTGCCGAGTGCGCGCGACACCTGGGGCCGCCGCCCGCGCCGGCGGAACTCCTTCACCGCCGCCTGGGCGCAGAGGAATTGGCCGGTGAGGTTCACGTCGATCACCTTCTGCCAGTCGGCCAGCGACATGTCGGCCACCAGGGCATCGCGCTGCAGCCCGGCATTGGCGATCAGGATATCGATGGTGCCGAAGGCCGCCACCGCTTCGCCGACCACGCGGACGACGTCCTCCTCCTTGCTCACATCGCCCTGCACGGCGATCGCGCGGGTGCCGCCGGAACGGATCTGCCCGGCCACCGCTTCGGCACTGGCGGCCCGGCCGACATAGTTAACCGCCACATCGGCGCCGGCAGCCCCCAGGGCCAGCGCCACCGCCTTGCCGATGCCCGACGAGCCGCCGGTAACGAGGGCCGCCTGGCCCTCCAGCAGCCGCGGCACCGGCTTCAGCGGCGGCAGGGCTTCGATATGCTCAGGCAGTTCGCTCATCGGCGCGTCTCCCGGGGCTGAAGCAGGTTGGCGACCAGGCCGGTCCAGCCGGTCTGGTGGGAGGCACCGACGCCCCGGCCGGTGTCTCCGTGGAAGTATTCATAGAACAGCAGGTGATCGCGGAAATGCGGATCGGCCTGCATGTCCGGATATTGCCCATGGACCGGCCGGCGGCCATCCGGCCCGGCCTTGAAGATCCCCGTCAGCCGGCGCGCCAGCTCGTCGGCCGCCTGGCCCAGGGTCATCTGGCGGCCGGAGCCCACCGGGCATTCGATGCGGAACTCGTCGCCGTAGTAGCCGTGGAACTCGCGCAGCGACTCTACGAGCAGGAAATTGATGGGGAACCAAATCGGCCCGCGCCAGTTGGAGTT
>JAGQRL010000220.1:1300-3549 GCA_020425485.1 Rhodospirillaceae bacterium | reverse complement strand
ATGCCCAGCAGTGCAAGCAGGCGTCCGACCTGCTGCTGCGCGAGCACAACATCTATATCCAGCCGATCAACTACCCCACCGTGCCGAAGGGGACGGAGCGCCTGCGCATCACTGCCACGCCGCTCCACACCGACGCCATGATGGATGCGCTGACGGATTCCCTGGTGTCGGTGTGGGAGCGCCTCGGCCTGCGCCGCGACCCGGCGATCCCGGCCCAGACCCAGTTCCAGACCCACGCCGCAGGGGGCTGAACGCCTGCGCTTTGGCCCGCGCCCTGTGAGGGGGTGGGCTCAGAGTTGGTGCGGGATCGCGGCCTTGTCTATAATCGACCAGACCTCCCGGATGCGGGCGCCGTCGAACTTGTAGAACACGTTCTCCGCAAACCGCACGCGCTTGCCGTTGACGGGATAGCCAAACAGATCGCCGTGCGGCGTGCAGTCGAATTGCAGACGGCTGGCGATGTGGGGCGGGTCGCAGATCAGCAGGTCGACGGTGAAGCTTAGATCGGGGATCGCCCGATAGTCGTCCTGCAGCATGGTGCGGTAGCCGACCAGTCCCACGAGGATCCCGTTGTAGCGGACCGCGTCGTGAACGCAGTCGATCAGGCTGGCCCAGTCCTGCTTGTTCAGGCAGTCGATGTAGCCGCGGTAGATCTCGGCAAGCTCGTCGCGGGTCATGGGATGCCTCCGACGCGGGTCGTGTGCGGACAGCTTACACCGCCGATCAGATGACAAGCCGCAATGGTTCGGCAATTGGCCAATCCGTCGCCGCCCGGGCACGCCATCGGTTGGCGGGACCGGCCGGTCAGGCCCGCGCAAGTCTGAATCTGCGCACCGACCGGACAATGAACAGGACCGTAACGACCCAAGACACCAAGGCCAATCCGATACTCATCGCAATATCGGAGCCATCATATCCTGTAGGCGGTATCCTGCCGGATATGATGTCGTCTCCCGGAAAATAATAATCAAGAAAATTTGTTGCCGCAGCCAGACTGGCCCAGGCCGACCAGAGACTAAGGATCACTGCTGCCACCCACGAACCGGCTCTCATGGTCGCTCAACGCAATCCCTCAACTGTTGATCCAGCAAGTCACAGCCGGTGCTGACCAGCCAACTGCCCGCGAATGATGGCTTGGCCTCATCCCCTCGCCCCGCCTGGGATGGACAGCGGTCAATTGAATGCGAGTCTTGTGTCGAGACTCTGATCCCTCGTGCGGGGGCGTGCTGTGGATTGATGAAGGGCGCCGGCCCCTGCATGGTGGCGTCCCCAGATCGCGGAGCAAGGCCATGTCCGACACCGATGGTGAGATCGAGGCCGACGACGGCCCCCACCGCGAATTCGTCACCGTCGCCGACGGCGTCGTGCTCAACGTTCTGGTGGGCGGCAACGGCCCGCCCCTGGTGCTGCTGCACGGGTTTCCCGAAAGCCACATCATGTGGCGCCATGTCGCCCCGGAGCTGGCCGAGCACTTCACCGTGATCTGCCCCGACCTGCGCGGCTATGGCGACAGCTCCAAACCGCCGGGCGGCGGCGACCACGCCACCTATTCCAAGCGCACCATGGCGGCCGACATCCTGGCGCTGATGGATGCGCTGGGCCACGACACCTTCATGGTGGCCGGCCATGACCGCGGCGGCCGCGTTTCCCACCGCCTGGCGCTGGATGCGCCCGACCGGCTGGAAAAGCTGGCGGTGCTGGACATCGTGCCCACCGCCACGGTGTTCGCCGAAACCACCGCCAAGCTGGCCACCGCCTACTACCACTGGTTCTTCCTGATCCAGCCCAACGGACTGCCGGAAAAGCTGATCGGTGCCGATCCCGGCTTCTACCTGCGCCAGAAGCTGGGGCGCTGGGGCAGCGATCCCGGAACCTTCCCCGAGGAGGTGATGGAAGAATATATCCGCTGCTTCAGCGATCCCGCGGCCATCCACGCCATGTGCGAGGACTACCGGGCGGCCGCCACCATCGACCTGGAGCACGACCGTGCGGATGCCGATGCCCGCATCCAGTGCCCGTTGCTGGTATTGTGGGGAAAGAACGGGGTGGTGGAGGCCAACCACGACGTGCTCGCCTGCTGGCGGGCCAAGGCGGTGGACGTGCGCGGCTTTGCACTGGACTGCGGCCACTTCCTGCCGGAGGAACAGCCGGAGGCGACGAGCGCTGCCCTTCTGGACTTTTTTAACTCCTGACACCATCTGCCCGAAGGGCGCCCGCACCGCGACGCAATCCCCCGGCACAGATGGCCA
>JAGQRL010000220.1:0-1240 GCA_020425485.1 Rhodospirillaceae bacterium | reverse complement strand
CCTCAAAGGGGCTTTCGTCCGGGCGGGGCGATCTCATATCATCTGGGTCGACGACCGACCCTACGTGGACATTTTCGGCAGGTAAGTCCAAATCGGCGCATGAGCGACCTCGACAAGCAAGGCGACGGCACCACCACCACCGGCGTGTACGTGGAGACCAAGCCGCGCACGAAGAAGCCGGCGCTGTACAAAGTTTTAATGCTAAACGACGACTACACGCCGATGGAGTTTGTCGTCCATGTACTGGAACGCTTCTTCGGAAAGAACCGCGAAGAAGCCACACAGATCATGATGCATGTGCACCGCCGGGGCGTCGGCGTGTGCGGCGTGTACACCTATGAAGTGGCCGAGACCAAGGTCAATCAGGTGATGGATTTTGCGCGGCGGCACCAACATCCGCTGCAGTGCACCCTGGAGAAGGAATAATCAGGGCACAATGAACCGGGGACCCGCACCATACGAAGAGGCGACGGCATGAGAGCATGCGGTCCCGTCGCCTCACCCCCGCTCCCGGCTGCCATTGGCGGTCGGCCCCCGCTTCCGCGACCAAGGATCGGCTGATGCTGTCACGCAATCTTGAGGAAACCCTGCATCGGGCCCTGGCACTGGCCAATGAGCGCCGGCACGAATATGCCACCCTGGAACACCTGCTGCTGTCGCTCACCGAAGACCAGGATGCCGTGGCGGTGCTGCGCGCCTGCAACGTCGACAACGACCGCCTGCGCCGCGAGCTGACCAACTATCTCGACAACGAGCTGTCCAACCTGGCCACCTCGCGCCTGGAAGATTCCAAGCCCACCGCCGGGTTCCAGCGGGTGCTGCAGCGCGCGGCCATCCATGTGCAGTCCTCCGGCCGCGACGAGGTGACCGGCGCCAACGTGCTGGTGGCCCTGTTCTCCGAACGCGAAAGCCACGCCGTCTACTTCCTGCAAGAGCAGGAAATGACGCGGTTCGACGCGGTCAACTACATCTCCCATGGCATCGCCAAGTCCGGCCAGCGGGCGGCCGAACCGCGGCGCATCAGCGGGGCGGACGAAGACGCCCAGGCGGAAAAGGTGGTCAAGAAGGGAACCGAGGCGCTTCAGGCCTACTGCGTCAACCTCAACGAGAAGGCGGCCAAGGGGAAGATCGATCCGCTGATCGGCCGCGACCTGGAGATCGAGCGCACCATCCAGATCCTCTGCCGCCGCTCCAAGAACAACCCGCTCTATGTCGGCGATCCCGGCGTCGGCAAGACCGC
>JAGQRL010000219.1 GCA_020425485.1 Rhodospirillaceae bacterium | reverse complement strand
CAAAGCCGACAGCTACGAAGCCTGCCGTGCCGCCTTCCGCTGGGACCTGCCCCAGCGCTTCAACATCGCCGAAGCGGCCTGCACCCGCCATGCCGACGGCAGCGGCCGCCCCGCCCTGATCGCCGTGGATGCCGACGGCCGGGCGGAAACCGTGACCTTCGATGCGCTGGACGCCTGGTCCAACCGGCTGGGCCACGCGCTCGCCCATCTCGGCGTCGGCCGCGGCGACCGGGTGGGCATCCTGCTCAGCCAGTCCGTCGAATGCGCCATCGCCCATATGGGCGTGTACAAGGCGGCTGCCGTGGCGCTGCCCCTGTTCACCCTGTTCGGCGAGGAGGCGCTGGCCCACCGGCTTTCCGACAGCGGCGCGTCGGTGCTGGTGACCGACCGCGCCAACTGGCCGAAGGTGGAAGCGCTGGCCCCGCGGCTGCCGAACCTGCGCACCGTGCTGCTGACCGACCCGGTGGGCACCCCGCCGCCCGGCACGGTGGCCTTCTGGCCGACGCTGGAAGCGGCGTCGGACAGCCCCATCATGGCCGACACCGGCCCCGACGATCCGGCCGTGATCATCTACACCTCGGGCACCACCGGCTCGCCCAAGGGGGCGGTGCACGGCCACCGCGTGCTGCTGGGCCACCTGCCGGGGGTGGAAATGCCCCACCGCTTCTTCCCCCAGCCGGGCGACCGCTTCTGGACACCGGCGGACTGGGCGTGGATCGGCGGGCTGTTGGATGTGCTGCTGCCCTCGCTCTACTACGGCGTGCCGGTGGTCGCCCACCGCATGGCCAAGTTCGATGTGGACACCACGGTGCGGCTGATCGCCGGCACCGGCGTGCGCAACATCTTCTTCCCGCCCACCGCGCTCAAGCTGCTGCGCCAGGCCGACCCGCCGCCGATCCCCGGCCTGCGCTCCATCGGCTCCGGCGGCGAAACCCTGGGGGCGGAACTGCTGGGCTGGGGGCGTGAGACCTTCGGGCTGACCATCAACGAGTTCTATGGCCAGACCGAGTGCAACCTGATCGTCGCCAACAACGCCGACCTGTTCCCGGTGCGCCCCGGTGCCATGGGCCGGCCGGTGCCGGGCCACGAAGTGGTGGTGCTGGGCGAGGACGGGCAGCCGGCGCCGGCCGGGGAAATCGGCCAGGTGGCGGTGCACCGGCCCGATCCGGTGATGTTCCTCGGCTACTGGAACAACCCGGAGGCCACGGCCGCCAAGTTCGTCGGCGACTGGATGGTGACGGGCGACACCGCCCAGACCGACGACGACGGCTATCTGTGGTTCGTCGGCCGCGACGACGACGTGATCACGTCCGCCGGCTACCGCATCGGCCCCGGCGAGATCGAGGATTGCCTGATGCGCCACCCCTCCGTGGCCTTGGCCGCCGCCGTCGGCGTGCCCGATCCGGTGCGCACGGAGGTGGTGAAGGCGGTGGTGGTGCTGCGCCCCGGCGTGGAGCGGTCCGACACCCTCAAACGCGAGATCCAGGACTTCGTGAAGACGCGCCTGGCCGCCCACGAATACCCGCGCATCGTGGAGTTCGTGGACGAGCTGCCGATGACCACCACCGGCAAGATCATCCGCCGCGCGCTGCGGGAAGCCAGCGGCTCCTAGAGCGGTCTGCGCCGCAGTTCGGCCGGATGGGTTGGCGGGCACCAAACCGCCCCATTCCTGGCCCAATCGCCATATGTCAGTCTGCCGATCCCGTTCCGCCCGGCCGGCGGCCGCGTCTGGATGCGATGACCATGGGCCGAAACCGACTGTCCTTCCGCTTCCTGCGCCGCGCCTGGCGGGCCGTGGTGGCGCCCTATGGCGGTATCGACGGCTCGCCCATCCTGCAGGCCCAGTTCGAACAGGTGGAAGCCACCGGGGTGCGGCTGGCCCACTGGTTCCGTGCGGTCTCCATGCTGGTGGCCTGTTCCTGGATCCTGGCGCGCGCCCCCATCCTGTCGGCCCTCTACTATGTCGGCATCGCCGCGGTGCTGGTGGCGTCCGGCTACGTCCAGTCGGTGCTGGCCAGGCGCGGTGTGCGCCGCCATGCGCTGGCCCGCTACGGCTTCATCCTGTTCGACGCCGCCCTCATCACCACCGCGGTGCTGCTGCCCAACCCCACCGTGCCGTACGACTGGCCCATCGCCATGCAGCTCCGGCTCGGCAACTACGAATTCCTGCTGATCTTCCTGCTGCTGGCCGGCCTCACCTTCTCGCCGGCCACGGTGCTGGCTACCGGAGCCTCGCTGGGGGTGTGCTGGTCCATCGGCATGACGCTCATCCTGATGCGGGCCGACGTGTTCACGGTGTCGCTCGATGCGCTCTACACCATCAACAACGTCGATTCGGTGCTGGAGCTGATGCTCAACCGCCACTACGTCAGCGCCGTCGTCTGGGCCCAGCAGATCGTCATCCTCACCATCCTCACCGGCATCCTGGCGGCCACCGCCGTGCGCTCGCGCCGGCTTGCCAGCCGCGAGGTGCGCCTGGCCTACGAACGGGCCAATCTGGCGCGCTATTTCTCGCCCAACCTGGCGCGCACGCTGGCCACCGCGGGCGAGGCCATCGCCCATCCCAAGCAGCATTCCGCCGCGGTGCTGTTCGTCGATCTGGTGGGGTTCACGCGGCTTTGCGAGCAACTGGCGCCGGACGACTCGGTGACCTTGCTGCAAAGCTACTACCAGCGCTGCGCCGGCACGGTGTTCGCCCACCAGGGCACGCTGAACAAGTATATCGGCGACGCCGTGATGGCGACCTTCGGCATCTTCGAGCAGGAGCCGCGGCCGGCCACCCGGGCGCTCGCCTGCGCCCGCGACCTGCTGGAGGAAATGCAGCGCTGGTCGGAAAAGCGGCAGGCGGCCGGGCGGGCCCCCATCGCCGTGGGCATCGGCATCCACCATGGCCAGGTGCTGGTGGGCGATGCCGGGGACGACCGCTGCCGGGAATTCGCCGTGCTGGGCAGCACCGTCAACATCGCCGCCCGGGTGGAGCGGGAAACCCGCCGGCTCAGCCGCGCCCTGGTGGTGTCCGACGCCCTGGCCCAGGCGGTGGCCGAGGAAGGCGGGACCGCACCCGGCGGCCTGGAGGACCTGGGGCTGCACTCCCTGCGCGGGCTGGACGAGCCGCTGCGGTTGTGGGGCGGCCCGCCGCTTTCGCCCTGTTGTTAAGCCTCCCCAGACGCGCCATACCATGAGCCATGGCTGCCGTTCCGGGGCCGGCCGGGCTCACCCGCCGGCGCGTCTATGAGATCTTGGAGGTCTGCGACCCGGCAGACCGCACCTCGCGGCTGGTGAACGCCGTTCTGGTGGTGGTGATCGTCGCCGCCATCGTGGAAATCGTGTTGTCCAGCGTCGCCGAGTTGCAGGACGCCTACGCCACGCCGTTTGCCGTGGTGGAAACGGCGACGGTGCTGATCTTCACCGTGGAATATGCCGCCCGGCTGTGGGCCAGCCAAGAGCGCGGGCCGGTGTGGCGCTATGTCGTGTCGCCGATGGCGGTGATCGACCTGCTGGCCATCCTGCCCTTCTATGCCTCCCTGGTGTTCGGCACCGACCTGCGGCTGCTGAAGGTGCTGCGGCTGCTGCGGATCCTCAAGCTAACCCGCTATTTCGCGCCCTTGAAGATGCTGGGCGATGCCATCAAGGCCGAAGCCCGCGCCCTCACCGCCGCCCTGTTCGTGCTGGGCATCCTCATCCTCATCGCCGCCAGCCTGATGTACTGGGCGGAACGATCGGTGCAGCCGGACTCCTTCGGTTCCATCCCCCAGGCCATGTGGTGGTCGGTGGTCACGCTGACCACGGTGGGCTATGGCGACGTGACGCCGGTCAGCCTGCCCGGCCGGGTGCTGGGGGTGCTGATCATGGTGCTGGGCATCGGCGTCGTCGCCCTGCCCGCCGGCATGCTCGCCTCGCGCTTTTCCGCGGAGTTGCAGAAACGCCGCGACCGGCTGGAACAGGCGGTGGAGGAAGCGGTGAAGGCCGGCCCGCTGGATGCCGAGGCGCGCGCCTTGCTGGCCCAGCAGGGGGTCGACATGGGGCTGTCGGTGGTGGACAGCGGCGAGATCGTGCATCCGGCCGCATCCGCAGAACCGTCCGCTACCCCAGCCGTACCGCTGCCCGCCACCGCGCCCGGCGCTCCATCGGATACCCTGAGCTGCCCCTATTGCGGCGGCCCCCTCCACCTCGCACCCAACCCGCTCCCCGCAGACCCCGAGAGGCTTCCATGACCTGGCTTGACCGACCGACCAACCGGCGCTCCGTTGCCGATCTCGCCGATGCGCTCGCCGCCGGGGAGACGACGGCGGAAGCCCTGCTGGACGAAGCGGAAGCCGCCATCGCCGACCCATCCAAGCCCGGCGATACCGCCTTCATCGCCACCACCCCGAAGGCCGCCCGCGCCGCCGCCAAGGCCGCCGACATCCAACGCGCGGCCGGGTGGACCGCCTCGCCGCTGGCCGGCGTGCCGATTTCGGTGAAGGACTTGCTGGACATGACCGGCGAGGTGACGCGCGCCGGCTCCGCCATCCTCGCCGGCAGCCCGCCGGCCGAGGCGGATGCGCTGGCCGTCGCCCGCCTGCGCCAGGCCGGTGCGGTGGTGGTGGGGCGCACCAACATGACGGAGTTCGCCTTTTCCGGCCTCGGGCTCAACCCGCATTACGGCACCCCGGGCAACCCGGCCGACCGCAGCCGCGTGCCCGGCGGGTCGTCAGCCGGGGCGGGCGTTTCGGTGGTGGACGGCATGGCCGCGGTGGCCATCGGCACCGACACCGGCGGCTCGGTGCGCATCCCGGCCGCCTTCACCGGCCTGGTCGGCTACAAAACGAGCCATGGCCGCGTGCCGCTGGACGGCTGCTTCCCCCTGTCGCCGTCGCTCGACACCATCGGTCCGCTGGCGCCCAGCGTGGCGTGCTGCGCCACCGTGGCCGCCATCATGGCCGGCCAGCCGCTGCGGCCGCTGCAACCCATCGCCCGCGAGCGGCTGCGCCTGGCGGTGGCCGAAGGGGTGGCCCAGGAGGATCTGGACGACACCGTCGCCCGCGCCTTCGCCCGCGCCGTCGATCGTCTGAGCCAGGCCGGTGCGCGCTGCGAGCCCATCGTGCTGCCGGAGTTCGAGGATGCGGTGGCGGCCAACCGGCTGGGCGGGCTGGTGGTGCCGGAAGCCTACAACACCCACGCCCCGCACCTGGCCAGCTACGAAGGCCGCATCGATCCGCGGGTGCTGGCGCGCATCCAGCGCGGAGCTTCCATCAGCGCCAACGACCTGCTGGACATGCAGCGGCTGAGGGCCAGCCTGGTCGCCGGGTTCACCGCCCGGCTGCGCGGCTTCGATGGCGTGCTGCTGCCCACCGTGCCGGTGGTGGCGCCGGAAATCGCCCCCCTGGAGGCGAGCGACGACGTGTATGGCCGCACCAACGCGCTGGTGCTGCGCAACACCTCCATCGGCAATGTGCTGAACGTCTGTGCCGTCTCGCTGCCCTGCCATGCCGGCGGCGAACTGCCGGTGGGCCTGCAGATCATGGCGCCGTGGGGCAGCGACCTGGCGCTGCTGGAGGTGGCGGCGGCGGTGGAAGCGGTGGTGTGCAACCCCGATGGGTGATCGGTTCAGGGCCTTGGACCCGGCCTTCCAGGTCCTGTAGGCTTAACGAATTCTGAAGGTTTCACCTTGACACTCGGCCGGAAGCACGGACCGGGCCACCGGGTGGGGGCGTGGCGGCACCGGTCCAAAACAGGCTCCAGAAGGGGCCACGGGCCGGCAACGGCAATCCACTCGCGAGCGGCCGATCGGAGACCCGAATGAGCGGCTACAGTGCCTACCAGAAGTCCCAGCGCGTCACCATGGAGCCGATCCAGGTGGAGGCCGATGTGCTGGGCCGCATCACCCGCGAGATCGAGTCGCTGCGCGGCGAACAGGGGCCTGACCTGATCAAGTGCCTGTACCGCAACGTGCAGCTGTGGAACGCGTTTGCCGCCGACTGCCTGTCGCCCGACAACAAGCTGACCGATCAGTTGAAGGCGTCCATCGTCTCGCTGTCGATCTGGGTGGAGAAGCACACCCACCTTGTGTCCAAGGGCAAGGCCAGCCCCGATGCGCTGATCGACGTCAACCGCTCGGTGATCGCCGGGCTGTTCCAGGCCCAGAAGGCGCAGAGCCGCGGGTCGCCGCCGCCACCGCCCGGCGCGCCGCACGAGCATCACATCAGCTCGTCGGCCTGATCCGCGCCTGCCGGTAGCCCCGGCATCGGCCCAATCAGCGGCTCACTCCGCCTCGTCCAACCAGCAATCGATCAGCCAGCGCGCCACGCTGTGGCCGGCTGGCAGGAAGAAGTCGCCGTCGCCGCGCTGGCGATGGCGGATCGACTGGAGATAGGCGCGGTCGTACCAGTCCGCCTCCTCCAGTTCGGCATCGTTGCAGGCAATCTCCGTCGATGCCGCCTCCGCCCGGTAGGCCAGCATCAGGCTTTGCGGAAACGGCCAGGGCTGGCTGGCCTGGTAGCGGATGTCGACCAGTTCCACGCCGGCTTCCTCGCGCACTTCGCGGCGGATGCAGCTTTCCAGGCTCTCCCCCGCTTCCACGAACCCCGCCAGCACCGAATGCATGCCCTTGGGCCATACCCTCTGGCGGCCCAGGAGGGCGCGCTCGCCGTGGGTGACCAGCACGATCACCGCCGGGTCGAGCCGCGGAAACACCTGAACGGCACAGCTGTCATCGGCACAGCGCCGGCTGGTGCCGGCTTCCACCGGCAGGGTCGGCCGGCCACAAGTGCCGCAGAAGCGCGCCTGGCGGTGGAACCACCAGAGTGCCCGGGCCTGGGCGGCCAGCGCACCTTCGCCCCTGGGCAGCAGCCAGCCCATCTCACGCAGGTCGACCAGCCGGCCGCGCTCGGTGATCCGCGGGTCGCTGCGGGGATCGGCGATGTGCTGAAGATCGGCGACGAAATGGGCCACGCCGTCCACCGTGCCCAGCAGCACCGGCGGTTCCGCCGCCCCCTGCCACCACGCCTCCGTGGCCGAGGCGTAGGCCAGCCGCGGTGCGTCCTCGGGGCCGGATACCAGCACCCGGCTGCCGCGCACCGGCACCATGCGGGTGGCCGGATCGGCCAGGCGTGCGGCGATCCACGTGGCATCGGTGCGGCGTTCCGAAACCCGGTCGAGGGCCGGGTGCAGGTAGCAGAGATCGGGCGTCATGGTGCGACCATAGCGGCTGGCCGGGGCCGTGTCCCGCCGCGCTGCGGAGCGGTTTCCGGGCACCCGCCATGCCCGTCTGCCATGCCCGATCGCACCGCCGGGCCACGATGCCCCTTGCGCGGAGGGGGACAGAGCATGATATGCTATCTCCGGGAGGCTGGCGCGGGCGGGTCCCTCGCCAACCCGGTCAGGTCCGGAAGGAAGCAGCCGTAACGAGTTTCGGCTCGGGTCGTTGCCAGTCTCCTGCCCACTCTGCCACCACGCCCCATTAGCAGTTTGTCAACGAAGCCTCGAATATCGTGGGCTTGAATAACTGCGTCGCGCGGAAGGGCGCCATGCTCTACGGCCTCGGCGGGCTCACGGCCCAGAACCTCTACATGCTGGTCAACACCGACGAGGTGTATCAGCGCCAGCTCGATATTTATAAGCGCCAGCCGGTGGTTGAGCGCGCGCTCGATAAGTTCACCGAGAAGGTCTACTCGGTGGAAAGCGCCGACGAGTTGCTGGAAGACTACGAATCCCGCCAGTTCCTCACCCAGGCCTACAACATCGAAGGCGACCTGGCGAATTCCGTCGCCTTCCTGAAGCGCATCCTCACCGACGATCTGAGCGGCGAAGATTCGCTGGCCTATCGCATGAACGACCAGCGCTTCTTGAAGATGGCCACCGACCTGCGGCTCGACCGCGGCCTGGAAACCATCCGCGACCCGGTCTATCTGGCCAAGATCCGCACCCAGTACCAGGAAATCGGCCTGGAACGGGAGATGGGCGACCAGAACCTGGCGGTGCGCGAAGCCATGTACTTCAAGCGCTCCATCGGCGACGTGGAAAACGCCTACCAAATCCTGGCCGACAACGCGTTGCGCGCGGTGGTGTTCGGCGTGCTGGAGATCCCGGCGGAGGTCGCCTACCAGGACATCGACAAGCAGGCGAAGATCATCACCGATCGGATCGACCTGGAGGATCTGAAGGATCCCGAGTTCGTGGAGAACTGGATCAACCGCTACCTGCTAGCCGATGATCTGGAAAACCCGCTCCAAGCCACCGGTGTCGCGGCCACCATCCAGCCGCTCTATTTCGACGAGACCGGCAAGTACCAGCCGACCATCTACACCCTCGACGTGAACCTGCTGGTCTGACCCGGCCGCTTCTGCGGCCCGGCACAAGGCCAACGGGCCGGCAAGCGCGGTGCCGCGCGAACTGTCTGCCAAACCGATCTTGACGACCATCCCCCCCAGGCTGCTACCCCGCATGGGGGGCGCGGCGCGGCTTGCCCTCACCTCACCAACGGCTTGCCGGGGAGCGCGCGATGGTCAGCGAAAGCGGCGAACGGCCGGATGCCATCAGGTGGTTCGTCACCCTGTGGGCGCTGGCGATCGCCATCACCGTCGGCAACCTGCTGTGGCACATCGCCGAGGTGGACGGCCTGAGCGCGGCCATCCTGCTGGTTTCCCAGGCGATTTACGTGGTGTTCATCGCACTGGCCGCCGGCCGGCGCAAATGGGCGGTCTACGTCGTCCTGGCCTTGCTGGTCCTCGATATCGGCCGCTTTGCCCTGAACGCCCAGGCGATCGCGGAGCTGAGCACCGAACAGGTGCTGCTGGCCATCGCCACGCTGGTGCTGGCGGCGGCGGGCACGCGCATGGCCTTCGCCCGCTCAGCCAGCGCGTGGTTTGCCGGTGCCGCTGTCCGCCTGACGCAGGAGGAACGGGCCCGCCAGCGCCGCCGCTGGCGCCTCGTCGGCGGCGGGCTGGCGGCAGCCATGGTCCTGCTGGTCGCCTACACGCTGACCTGGACGCAGTTCGTCGACTGGGAGGAGGTGCGGCGGGACTGCCTGGAGGGCGGCGACGGCGTCGACCGGATCGGCGCCTGCACGCGCATCATCGATGCCGGTGTGGTGGACGGGCGCGCGCTGTCGGAGGTCCATATCGCCCGCGGCGATGCCGGCGGCCTGCCCGAAGGGCCGGGCCTGCGCGTCCACCGGGTGCAGGCCGACTACTTCCAGGCGACCGAGGCGGACCCCACCAACACCACCGCCTGGCTGCGCTACGGCAGCGGCCTGTACCACCGCAACGGCACCCCCGTCCGCGGCGCCCTGACCGCCTTCGAGCGCGCCTTGGAGCTGGCGCCGGAGGACGGCCATGTCCGCGGCCTCTACGGCCAGACGCTGAGGCTGGACGGCCGTGCCGACGAGGCCCTGCCCCATCTGCAAGCCGGGCTGGCGGCGGAACCGGACAACCAGATCACCGCGCTGGAACTGGCCAACGCGTACTACGACACCGGCGACTTCGCCGCCGCCCAAACCACCGCCGAAGAGCTGCTGGCCCGCGACGGCCTGGACGAGGCCAATCTGGTGCCGGCGTTGCGCGTGCGGGCACTCTCGCTGATGCAGCTCGGCCGCTATGGCGAAGCCAGCGCGATCATCGACCGGGTGCGGGGCGAACTGCCCTGGGTGGATGTGGACCGCGACTGGGGCTCGCAGGAGACGGCGTTGGCGCAAGTGCTGGCCCACTGTCTGGCCGGCGACGCGGCGGCGGCCCGCACCACCATCGACGACCGGCTCAACGCCTTCGGCCTGCCGGCGGCCGACTGGCGCCGGCTGTTCCTGGAATGGGGCTACGCCGAGCCGGCGGATCTGCCCGCCCCCCAGGCGGGCGACGACGTGCCCGAGGCACTCTCCACCACCTTCGATGCCTGGATTGCCGACGGCTGCCCGCAGCCGGAATTCGGTGCCACGGCGGAGAACTGACGAGCCGACCGGGAGCCAGCCACCGGCCCCCGAAACGTACACGGCCTGCGAAGAGAGCCTCTCCGCAGGCCGGTATCGGGGTAGCACTCACCCAGTGCGGCCCGCCGGCACAAGGCCGGCCGACCGGACTTGCTTTACGCGGCGACGGTGATCGCCTCGACGCTCTTGTTCACCTGGTCGACGGTGGCCGTCAGGCGCTTGTTCAGCGGCTCCAGGGCCTCGTTGGCGACCTTCATGCTGAATTCGGACAGCTTGTTGGTCTCGACCATGAAGTTGTCGGCCAGCTTGCTGGCATAGTTGGTCTGCAGGTCGACGACTTCGTTCAGGCTCTTGGCCTGCATGACTTCGCGGGTGGTCGCCATGGTCATCTCGTAGACCAGCTTCTGGAAGGCGAACAGGGCCTTCGAATAGGCGTCCACACCCTTGCAGGCGATGGTGTAGGCCGTGGTCAGCGCGTCAGCGTTGGCCGAAGAGAAACCGACGTAGTCGTCATAGCTCTTGAACATCATCTGGATGGACTCCTGCGGGATTTGGGGGGACGCGCCGAGGCGGCTGAACGGGGCCAGCAGGGCCGAGACATTCGCTGCGGGGGGAGCCGCGGCGGGTGCCGGCGCCTTCGGCGCCACAACGTGGGGGACCTGAGCCTTGGCGGCCGGCGCGGCCGGGGGCGGCGCACTTGCCGCTTTCGGCGTCACGGGCTTGGGGGCGGCTGCCACGGGCGCCACCGCCTCGATCACAGGGGGCTTGGGAGCGGCTTTGGGAGCGGCCTTCGGCGCGGCTGCCTTGGCGGCAGGGCGCTTTACGGCTTTCGGCTTCGCCGCAGCGACCGTCGCTTCGGCATCCGGCGGCCGGGCCGTGGTGGTACGGGGCTTGCGGCGCGGGGCGGTTTTTTCGGATGTCGGCATGATCAGGTCCTCCTGGCTGTGGTGCTGTCGGCGACCGAGCCGGCCGACATCAACTGCCATGTTGCACTGCAACATGACCTTGATATGACATCGCACCTGTCCGTGTCAAATCATTTTTGTGCAGCGCAGCATAATGCGCCGCCGGGGCTGCGTTGCCCCCGGCGCCGACGCGTCAGAATTGAGAGACTGGGCTGCCTTTGGCGAGGTTACAGGCCGACCAGGCCGTCCTCGCCAACGGTCACGGTAAAGCACAGGCCGGAGCGCGCGCCGCCTTCCTCACCGCCGCTGCGGCACACCGAGGGCGAGATCTCCAGCGCCGTTGCCGCCGTCACGAAAGGCACGCCGGTGGCGTCGTGGCGGGCGATGCGTGCGGGGAAGGCAAGGCTGTCATACCCGGCCGAACCGTCGCGGAAGGCGGTGGTGTGCATCTGTCCGTCGACGCAACCGGTCACCAGCCAGTAGAAGCGGTCGCTGCGCAGGGTCAGGCCCACCGGCGGCGGGCCGAACACGCCGTCGTCGGCCAATGCGGAGCGCAGCTCGGCATACTGGTCGGGCGTCAGCCGCGACTGGGCGAGGATCGGAGCACCCAGCGACAGGGCCTGGCCGACATCGAAATTGCCCACCGCGAGGCCACGGTCGACCCGCTGGTCGAGCACGGCACCGCCATCGGGCAGGGCGACCAGGTCGTAGCCGCGGGTGCGGTCTCCCCCGGCGTTGTAGACGAGGCGCAGGCGGTCCGGCTGGCCGGTGGCACAGGCGGCACGGATGTCGGCCGCGCCGAGGTAGCTGAGCCAGGTCAGCCGCTGTTCGGCCAGGCTGGTCGGCGGCCCCTGATAGGCGCAGGCGGCCAGCAGGGCCACGGCCCCCAGGGCTGCCAACGCAACCCGCCCCGGCATCCCCATCCGACTTGCCATTGTTCCCCCCGCCCGCACAGTGTCGCGACCGGTTGTCGCCGGCCAGCCGCCAGTGTTTGGAGCAACCGTTAACGCGCCGGCATGGCGCAACTGTGGCGGGCTGCGGGGCGTACGCCCAAGAACTTTAACCAACACCAAAGCTTCCGGTCGCAACAATCTGAAAAATATTGCAATAATCACCGTGCGCCGAGCACCTAGCAGTGGACAGAACGGCGCCCTGTACGTACCCTTGGGACAGTAATTTCGGCAGGTGGGGGCCCCGATGAGGCTGCGGTTTCTGGCGGTAGCGGTGCTGCTGGTGGTGGTGGTGCCCCAGATGGCCTGGGCGAACCCCAGATATGCCGGCTTGGTGATCGATGCCGTGTCGGGCGAGGTGTTCTACGAGGACAGTGCGGACGCGCCGCGCTACCCCGCTTCGCTGACCAAGATGATGACCCTTTATATGGTGTTCCAGGAGCTGGACGCCGGGCGCCTCACGCTCGGCAGCACCATCACCTTCTCCCGCCATGCCGACGCGCAGCCGGCCAGCGACCTGGGGCTGCCGGCCGGCGCCACGCTGACGGTGGAGCAGGCGATCTACGCGCTGGTCACCCGCTCGGCCAACGATGTGGCGGCCGCGGTGGGCGAACATATCGGCGGCACCGAGAGCCAGTTCGCCGCCATGATGACCCAGGAAGCCCACCGCATCGGCATGACGTCGACCACCTTCCGCAACGCGTCGGGCCTGCCCGATGCGGGCCAGGTGACGACGGCGCGGGACATGGCGCGGCTGGCCCAGGCGCTGCTGGTGCGCTTCCCGCACTACTACCACTACTTCGGCACCCGCGAGTGGACCTTCCGCGGCGTCACCTACACCAACCACAACCGGCTGCTCGGCCAGTACCCGGGCATGGATGGGTTCAAGACCGGCTATATCCGCGCCTCGGGCTTCAACCTGGTGGCGTCGGCCCAGCGCGGCGAACTCAGGGTGATCGGCGTCGTCTTCGGCGGCCAGACCACCGCCTCGCGCAACGCCCATATGGTCGATCTGTTGGACCGGGCGTTCGACAGCGCCCGCGGCGAATATCTGGTGGCCCATGGCAGCCTGCCCTTCATGCCGCCGCTGCCCGATCGCAACCCCCGCCTGCCGGCCGCCGGCATCCAGGTGGCAGCGCTTGAGGTGGGCGGCGACCTGGAGGACCTGTCGGCGGTGCTGGCCGATGTGGTGCCGCCGTTCCAGCCGCCGCTGCCGGGCCTGCGCCCCGTCGCCTCCGGCGGCCCGGTGCCGGTCCAGGTGGCCTCGGTGGAACCCGTGGCACTGGGGCCGCCGGCGGGCGGCGGCGACCTGCCGGCCGACGCTGCGGCAGCCCTCGGCGCCCTCTCCCCGCCCGGCGGCGAAGCCGCCTTCGTGCTCAGCCCCCCGACCACGGCGATCGAAACCGCCGGGCCGGTGGCCCCGGTGATGCCGCAGGCTGCGGCTGCGGGCCGCGGCTCCTGGGGCGTGCAGGTCGGCACCTTCGAACAGGAAGGCAGCGGGCTGGAGCGCCTGCAGGAGGTGATGGCCGCCCATCCCCGGCTGCTCGGTATCGGCTTCCCCAACATCGTGCGGGCGGAAACGGAATCGGGCGTGCTCTACCGGGCGCGCATCTACGGCATCAGCTACGAGGCGGCGGCCGCGGCCTGCGGCCTGCTCACCCGCCAGGGCACCACCTGCCTCACCCTGGCGCCGCAGTAGCGGGCAGCCGCACCAGCGGCCTCACACCACCCGGTCGGCCAGCACGGCGCCGCGCGAGGCCATGAAGTAGAGCCCCAGATGGTGGGTCGGCATCTGCGGATGTGCGGCGGTGGCGGGCAGCCCCAGGCCTTCCGCCGTGCCGCGCGGCAGGTCGTAGGTGGCGCAGGCCGGCGCCAGCACCGCGATGTCCGCCAGCGACCCCATGAGGCCGTGATTGCGCGCCGACAGCAGGGTGAGCACCAGGTCCATCACGCAGATATCCGTACAGATCCCCACCACCAGCACCGCCGCCAGCTTGCGGGTGTTCACCCAGTCCACCAAAGCGTTGGAGCCGTCCGCCCGGATGGCGCCGACGAAGCCGTTGATGCAGTCCTTGCGGATCTGCGTGGTGTTGGCGTCGCCGTCCAGCCAGGCCAGCGCCGGCACCAGGTTCTCCTCACCGGTGCCGCGCTCGCAATGGGGCGGATAGGGCGGTTCCGGCACGCCCGGCTCGTGGGTGTCGAGGAAGGCCAGGATCGGCCGGCCTTCCGCGGTGAAGCGGCGGGCCAGCCGGTCGGTTTCCGCCACCATGGCGTCCACCTGGGCGTTGGGCACCGGCGGCGCCAGGCTGCCGGCCCCCACGGTGGCGAAGCCGTTGACCTCGTCGACGATGATCAGGCCGGTGGCCTGGGCGGCCGGGTCGAACGGACCGGTGGCGATGGGCAGCGCCCGGCGCAGGTCGTCGAGCAGGCGGGTGTCGGTCGCGGTATCGGGCATGGTGCGATCCCCCAGTCCAGCAATGTGCGGTGGTGCGAGGGGCGGACGGCACAGGGCGCGCCCCGTCTCTCCCATGTGGCGTCCCTCCCATGTGGCGCGCCGGCGGCCCGCCGTCCAGCGCCGATGGTGAGGGTGTCGCCGGAGCGTCCCGGGCGATATACAGCGGCGATGTCCTCACCCCTCCGGCAACCCCTCCTACAAACTCTGCGCGACCTGCGGGCCGCCACGGTGTTCCTCACCCGCCTGCCGGTGGCCTGGCCGGGTGACGCACCGGCCGACCAGCTCGCCCGTGCGGCCGCCCATTTCCCGGCCGTCGGGGCCGCGCTGGGGGCCGCCGCCGGGCTGCTCGGCTGGGCCGTGGCATCCCTCGGCGCACCGTTGTGGCTGGCCGCCGGCCTTGCCATCGCGGCACTGGCGGTCGCCACCGGGGGATTGCACGAGGACGGGCTGGCCGACTTCGCCGACGGCCTCGGCGGCGGCACCACGCGGGAAGCCAAGCTGGCGATCATGCGCGACAGCCAGATCGGCAGCTACGGCGCGCTGGCGCTGGTGTTCGCCGTGCTGCTGCGCACCGCCGCCGCAGCCCCGCTGATGGGATCGGCCGCCGGCATCGCCGTGCTGGCCATGGCCGCCGCCGCGTCGCGTGCCGCCATGACCGGCGTGTTCTGGGCGCTGCCGCCGGCCCGTGCCGATGGGCTGGCCGCCGCCAACCGGCCGTGCCGGGTGCGCGTCCTCGTCGCCGGCGGCTGGGCGCTCGCCGTCACGCTGGTGTTCGGCCTGCCGCTGCTCGGCCTGGGCGCGGGGGCTGCGGCCGGTGCTGCCGTACTGATCCTGGCGGGCATGGCTGCCCTGGCGGTTGCCCTGGTGGCCCGCCGCGCGCTGGGCGGCCATACCGGCGATGTGCTGGGGGCCGTGCAGCAGGTGGCCGAGATCGCCGCCTTGGCCGGGGCCGCCACCGTGATCGGAGGGTTGGGGTAATGCAGCGCGAGGTTCGCTGGTGGTGGGTGCGCCACGCACCGGTGATCAATCCCTCCGGCAACATCTACGGCCAGCTCGACCGCAAGGCCGACCTGTCGAACGATGCCGCCTTCGCTGCCCTGGCGCAGCGCCTGCCGCGGGGGGCCGCGTGGTGCGTCACGCCGCTGTCGCGCACCCAGGATACCGCCGCCCGGCTGATCGCCGAGGGCACCGACCCGCTGGGCGACCCGGCGGTGGAGCCGGCCTTCCTGGAACAGAGCTTCGGCGACTGGCAGGGCCGCCCCCATGCGGAGGTGGCGCCGCGCGGCCATCTGGCCTGGCTGGCGCCGGCCACCTTTCGCCCGCCGGGCGGGGAGAGCTTCGCCGACCTGTGCGCCCGCGCGGCCCCGCGGCTGGACGCCATCGCCGCCGACCCGCCGGCCGCCGACATCGTCGCGGTGGCCCATGGCGGCACCATCCGGGCAGTGCTGGGCCATTGCCTGGGGCTCGACCCGGAAACCGCGCTCAGGTTCCGCATCGCCACCCTGTCGCTCACCCGCATCATCCGCCTGGCACCTGAGGAGGGCGAACCGGTGTGGCTGGTCGATGCGGTGAACAGCTAAGGCGATATTCACTCTGGCCGGGGTTGGACACCGCCCCGCAGGCGCCTGTGCGCCGCCATTTGGATTGGCGAAATTTACACTATGGCGGCCCGGCGGCGATTGACTTGAAAGCGGCCCGTGGATGACCTGGAATCCACCGGCAAGTCATGATATAGCCGTATTCGTGTCCATCGAATACTATAACTGGTATACTTTTGGAAGGGTGATCCCATGGTAATGACACGGCGCCAAGTGGTGCTGGCCGGTGCTGCGGCCGGTCTGCTGGGACCGCATGTGCCGGTGGCCCACGCCCTGACCTTCGAGGAGGAAACGGTGGAGCGGGCGCGGCTCACCGTGCTGGAGCTGGTCGGCGATCCCGATTTCAACATCCTGCCGCCGACGCTGGCGCGGGCGCGCGGCGTGCTGATCTTCCCCGAACTCTACCGCGGCGGCTTCCTGGTGGGCGGCGAAGGCGGTATCGGCGTGTTCCTGGTGCGCCGCACCGACGGAAGCTGGGGCTACCCCGCCTTCTACCTGATGGCCGGCGCCTCCTTCGGGTTGCAGATCGGCGGCCAGATCTCCGAACTGGTGCTGGTGGTGATGACCGATCGGGGCATCGAGGCGATCCTCAGCCGCTACGCCACCCTGGGGGCGGACGCCAATGTGGCGGTGATCGCCGTCGGCGCCGGGGTGGAAGCCCGCACCGGCATGGACCTGGACGCCGACATGTACGCGTTCGCGCGCAACCAGGGCCTGTTCGCCGGCCTCACCCTGGAGGGCCAGGTGATCACGCCGCAGGAATCGCGCAACGCCGCCTATTACGGCTCCGGCGCCAGCGAGCGGGACATCCTGGCCGGCCGGCGGGTCAACATGGCTGCCGACCCGCTGCGGGCCGCCCTGCCCTGAGAACTGCCCTGTGGCCGGCCGGCCCGTCGGGTCCGCCGGGCAGGATCAGAAGCGCCGGCCGATGGTCGCCGGGTCGGCGTTGGCGATGGGCCTGCCTTCGGCGATCAGCGCTGCCTTCACCGCCTCCGCCGCGGCACGCGCGGAGTCCTCGTTGAATGCGACCACCGAGAAGCCCTGCTCGATCATGGCCTGCAGCATCTCCTTGATGGCACCGCCGCCATCGCCGGAGACGACCACCGCGTCGTCCGCCGGGGCCGGCGCCTCGGCCGGTTTGGCCGGTGCGCGCTCGATCGTCGGCGGCTGGGTCGGGAACGGGGATTGGCCAATGGGTGACACCGTCATGGTCGCTCTCCAGTCTTCGCGCCTGCTTGTCGGGGCGGCCGTCCGCTCCTGGCGGTTGGCCCTCGCCTCCCCCTCAGCAACCGACATGCCAACCGGGTATCCCCCGGTAGACCTTGTGTCCGGGGCGGCGGGAGCCGGGCACGCCCGGTCGGGGGGCAGGATTGGGGCCGGCAGAATGTGCCGGCCGGGCAGCCGCGACCGTGCGGGGCGGGCTGTATGACCGCCGCGGAGGTGCGCATCGCCGACCTGCTGGCCGAACCCTGGCGCGGCCGCCACCCGGCCCCGCTGGTGGCCACCGAAGGCGGCCGGCCGGTGGTGATGCACCGCTTTCCCGATGGCCCGACCCGGCGCCTGGTGATCGCCGGCGTGCACGGTTCGGAACGCTCCGGCGTGGAGGTGGCCGAACGGCTGATCGCCTTGCTGGAAGAGGCCCCCTGCCAGGGCACCGATACGCTGGTGATCGCCAACCTGTTCCCGGACAACACCGCCATCGGCCTGCGCGAGGGCGACACGCCAACCAACCGCAACTTCCCGCCGCAGGGCCGCCTGCTGGATGGCGACGGGCTCGATGCCCTGGGCCGGCCGGTGCTGGCGGAAAATCGCGCGCTGCTGGCGGTGATCGCCGCCTTCCGGCCGGACCGCATCGCCTCGATCCACGCCACCGTGTTCCCGGAGCGCGCCGGCATTTTTGCCGATCCCCATGTGGATGCCGATGGCCGTTTGGACCGGGTGGCCACCGCCGCCGACGCCGCCCTGGCGCTCGACCTCGCCCGCCATGCCGCGGCCCGCGGCGCGCGCGTGCCCGGCAACACGCTGAACGGCGCCGACACCAGCCTGTGGAGCGGCGATGTCGCCGACGGCGTGTCGCTGGGAAGCTGGGGGCCCTGCCCGGTGCGCGGCCCCGGCGGACGGCCCAGCATCGGCGTGATCACCGTGGAAATCGACGGCTTGGTCCGCTCAATCGACGCCGATGCGCCGCCCGACCGCACGCAAGAACTGAACGCCTTCGCCTACGCCCTCTCCGAACGCTTCCTCCCCCTGCCCCCGCTGCCGGTGATGGAGTAGGTCACCACGCAGTTGGGTGGAGTTCGTTTCCGGCTCCAACAGGTCACACAACCCACCTAGCTATGGGCACGATGCCATTGCGGCTCATGTCGATGACTTGTTGCGCCTAGGCCTCGCAGTGAACCCGTAGAGCTCATCCTCACTGAAGCCGAGATAAGCCTGCTGTGTTGCGCGGGCGAGCCTATCAAAGTCGAAGATGTGGGAGCAGCTTTCGGCTACTTGGCCAAGGGCTCCCCCAGCCTTCGTCCATGTTTCGTGGAGCGAGCCGAACGAGAACAGCTCGGTGCCGGTGAGAACGATCACGCGGGTCGGCCATCGGTCTGCGGTTGCCCGTTTCCATCCCCAACGGCTGAGCGCTCGCAGCCCATCGATCTCCTTTTGGCTTAGGGTTGTCTTGAGTGTAGCCGCGACGAGAAAGGCCCCTGGCAACAGCTCGCCAAGACGGCGCAAGCGGGCTATGTCGTGCCGCTTGAACACCTCGACACCGAAGCTCTTGCATTCACCGACGAGAAGCGCCGGATCACGCGCGTTCCTCGTGAAGGCATGCTTACTGTGCCACACGAAGAAGTCAGTTTCCAGTTCCTCACCGCCGACTCTAAAATTGAGGCTCGTCGTATAGGTGAATTCTTCCATCCCTCTAAATACGTAGCGAAGAAAGCGAAGCGTTAGTGCAACCGAGTACGCGCCCTGTGCATAGTGCGGCGTCGCAAACGGCCCAACGACACGGTACTTCCATGTGTCGCGCGTTGGTGCACGGCCTTGCGGATAGTCGAAGCGCTTAAGGCAGCGTTCGCAGCGAACCGCCGACGCAATGTCGTCGAGACTGTACCAGTTCTCCTTTGTGCAATGGATGCAGCGGACTGCGATGCCCAGCCGGAGCACTCCCGCGTCAACGAAGTCCTGGAGCGTCAAGTGTTCTCCAAACGGCTTGGCCCGAATTCTACCGATCATCGAGCTCATCTGGCCGATCGAAGCTGTCCGGTCTGGGAATTCCTCGCTGTCACCGCCCACGTGTACCACGCGGCTGCGAGCCATCTTGTCGAACTGCTCGATGGCCTCAGGATGGGCGAGCAATACGGACTGCATGACCCCTCCCACAGATGCAATGAGCTCGTCAGCTACACGGCCTGCATCAGAAGGCTGCGCTTCAATCCCTCTCGCCCGGAGCCAGCCGAACACTGCCTCATGGCGCGTCGCCAGTTGGAAGTAATTTCCATCGTGCGGAAAGTCGTGAAATGTGACATGGCCTTCGCGGGTCGGCATTTGCAAGTGGATGCTCTTGCAAAGCGGGTAACTGTCATGTTCGGTGACTGCTGCAGACGGCATTGCCTCCGCGAATACGCCACTTCCGCCGTAGAATCGCGTGGAGACGACGTTCACCCAGCTTGGTCCTCTGACAAGCTGCATGTCAGCGACGTTGGGTGAAAGCTGAGGCAACCGGACGGCATGATTGTCCGGTACCAGCTGCACCTCCTTTTGCAGCGCAATGAGCGGCGTCGCAGTGGGCCGGACAACCCTGTCGTCCTCAGACGCTATCCAGATTGGCGGATACCAAGACTGGATTCCGAAACTCCAGGGCGGAAGCTCGGCGTCCGCAAGATCGAGAGCGTCGGAGATGCGCTGCGAGTCGAGCGATCGGGCGATCATCACCGTCGTTCTGATCATCACCCCATGGGAATTCGAAGGGAGTGGACGATGGTTTTTGCGAATCGCTTCGACGATCATGTCGCGCGATTGTGCGAGCCAATGAACGTTAACCGGAAGAACGTCGCGGGTGAACAATCGGAGATTCCAGAAGTCGAGGACATCTGTTGCACTAAGCGGGTCGAAGATGAAAACAGTCTCGTCTTTGCTGCCCTCGAAGTATTGGTTCATCCCGTGGGTCGTGTAGTACAATGGGTAGCCTGCTTCCTGGCGTTCGATTGCCGCCCAAATCTCGGGAGACGGGACAACCGTTTCAGCGGCGAACACCTCCTGATAGTATGTGCGGACGTAGTCCAACCTTTCGTCCTCAGGAAACGAACCGTAGCAGGCTTCGAAGAAGAGAGACGCGGCCCGGTCGCCGCCCGCAAAGTCGACGATCCTCGGGTCGTCGCGTTTCTTGAACTGGAACTCGTCTCGAAAGAGCTGCTCAAAGACGAGGTGCATACTGACCCCGATGTCAATATGCGGGGGCCAACCCGGCTCGCTGCCAACGAGTTCGTCGAAGCTGCGGAAGCGGTTGCGTTTCTTCCAATCACGGGTTGCCGATAGTCCGGCTGCCTGGAACTGTCCTTCAGCCGTCTGCACGAAAGCGTCCGGCTCGAAGAAGTTAAGGTAGCCGCGTGTTATCTGGCCCGGGGTCGGTCTACAATGGGCTCCGCCGCGCCACGCTTTCGGAAGACGGGGCATGACAGGAATAATCGGGCACATCATCCCGCCCCAAAGACAGGTCGCGAGCCTGATCACTTGACTTATTGTTCTCCGATCAGTTGGATTGACCAGAAAGCCAATCCGAAGTGGTCGAAGATTGATTTGAGCGTTGACAGTCTGCAATGGCAGCGCTCCGATAATTTTAGCCTATTGGCAAAATTTGTTGTAAGTACATTAAGTGGCCTGAGGTCGACTGGGAAGGTGAGATCTGATGCCGGCAGGCGGTCAGCTCTGGGCCAGCCAGTGGACTCTGTACTCAGAGGCCTGCGACGTCAGCATTTGGCGCTCCGCCGACATCCGGCACTCGCGGCCAACTGGCGGCTCCGAAGTCGATCTTGACCGCCTGCCGTTGCGCCTTCGCAAGTGGACCTACCCCCCCGTCACGCTCATGTGGCGGGAGACGGCGGGGCCGGTGTTGTTGCGGTCGATCACGAAGTCATGGCCCTTGGGCTTGCGGGCGATGGCGCCGAGGATGGCGGCTTCCAGCGGCGCGTCGTCCTCCGGGCTGGCGCGCAAGGGGGCCCGCAGGTCGCACGCATCGTCCTGGCCCAGGCACATGTACAGCGTGCCGGTGCAGGTGATGCGCACGCGATTGCAGCCTTCGCAGAAATTGTGGGTGAGCGGGGTGATGAAGCCCAGCCGCCCGCCGGTTTCCGCAATCCCGGCATAGCGCGCCGGGCCGCCGGTGGTGATGTCCAGATCGGTCAGCGTCCAGCGCTGCTCGATGTCCCGGCGCAGGGCCGACAGCGGCAGATACTGGTCGAGCCGCCGCTCGCCGCCGATGTCGCCCATGGGCATCACCTCGATGAACGTCAGGTCGTGGCCTTCCGCCCCGCACCATTCGATCAGGTGGTCCACCTCGTCGTCGTTCACGCCTTTCAGGGCGACGGTGTTGATCTTCACCTTCATGCCCACGGCCTTGGCGGCACGGATGCCGTCCATCACCTGGTCGTATTTGCCCCAGCGGGTGATGGCCACGAACTTGTCGCGGTCCAGCGTGTCGAGCGACACGTTCACCCGCTTCACCCCGTAACCGGCCAGCTCCTCGGCATGCTTGGCGAGCTGGCTGGCGTTGGTGGTGACGGTCAGCTCGTCCAGCGCCCCCGACTTCAGGTGGCGCGACAGGGCGGCGAACAGCCCCATGATGCCGCGGCGCACCAGCGGTTCGCCGCCGGTGAGCCGCAGCTTGCGCACGCCCATGCGCACGAAGGTGCTGCACAGCCGGTCCAGCTCCTCCAGCGTCAGCAGGTCGGCCTTGGGCAGGAAAGTCATGTTTTCCGCCATGCAGTACACACAGCGGAAATCGCAGCGGTCGGTCACCGAAAC
>JAGQRL010000218.1 GCA_020425485.1 Rhodospirillaceae bacterium | reverse complement strand
CCAAGGTGTACGACCGCGCCGGGGCCGACGAGCTGTGCGTGCTCGACATCACCGCCTCGTCGGACAACCGCGGCATCCTCTACGACGTGGTGCGCGGCATCGCCGAGGCGGTGTTCATGCCGCTGACGGTGGGCGGCGGCGTGCGCACGCTGGAGGACATCCGCGGGCTGCTGCTGGCCGGGGCGGACAAGGTGTCGATCAACACCGAAGCCGTGCGCAACCCGGACTTCGTCGCCCGCGGGGCGGAAAAGTTCGGCTGCCAATGCATCACCGTGGCCATCGATGCCAAGCGCGCGGGCGACCATTGGGAGGTGTTCACCCATGGCGGCCGCACGCCCACGGGCATCGACGCGGTGCACTGGGCCCACCGCATGGCCGGCAATGGGGCGGGCGAGATCCTGCTCACTTCCATGGACCGCGACGGCACCCAGGCCGGCTTCGACCTGGAGCTGACCCGTGCCATCGCCGATGCCGTCACCGTTCCAGTAATCGCATCGGGCGGTGTGGGCACCCTGCAGCATCTGGTGGACGGCATCCAGGTGGGCGGCGCCACCGCGGTGCTGGCCGCCTCCATCTTCCATTTCGGCACCTACACCATCGCCGAAGCGAAGGAAGCGTTGGCGCGGGCCGGCGTGCCGGTGCGTGCGGCCCCGCCCACCGGCGTGGTGCTGGACCGCCTGTTCGGGGTGATCGAAAGCCGCCGCGGGGCCGATCCCACCGCCAGCTACACCGCCAAACTGTTCGGCCGCGGCCGTGCCAAGATTGCCCAGAAGGTGGGCGAGGAGGCGGTGGAGGCGGTGATCGAAGCCATGCGCGGCGACCGCGACAAGCTGGCGGAGGAAAGTGCCGACCTGCTCTACCACCTGCTGGTGATGTGGGCGGATTGCGGCGTCTCCCCCGCGGAGATCTGGGCCGCCCTGGACCGCCGCTCCGGCAAGCCGGGCAGGGGGTAGGACCGCCCCGTCTGCCGGTGGCGGAGGCCGCGAACGGACCTCCGTCACGCTCGATGAATGCGAGCCGTCAGCCAGGAGCCGACGCCGGCCGGATCCCTCCATCGTGCCAGGTGCCGGCGCCGAGGCGGACCCGTTGGCGGCCGCTTGGCACGCAGGGCACCTTCGCGCCGTGTTGACTCGGTCCAGGCCCTCAGCCCCGCCTCGCCCAGATTCCAAATATTTTCAATGGCTTGGGGTTACCGAAGGTCGTTCGCGGGGGCGTCCCAAGCCTCTGCGCGGCTTGCCCGGCACTGGGGTAGGCTGAGGGCCGGAACAGACCGAACAGAAGGTGCTCTCGCCGCACCCGGGCAGCCGACCACCCGGCTGCGCTCCGTCACCGCCGCGCTGTTGAGGATGCACCCCGAGCCCTTTCCGGCCGTATGGCCGCCGCCGCCACGGCCGCCATCGCTGCACCGGCGGCAATCAGCACGAGCCCCCGCAGTTTGGGGTGTTGACCCCATGTGGGCCGCAGGTCCCGCTCCGTACCGTTCCAGGCATCGAACGGCCGCATCGCCGCGGCCCTCCAAACCCCAAGGAGAACGAGATGCCTGGAGCCAAGATCCGTCGCTACGCCTTCGCAGCCGCCATGGTTGTCGCCACGGGAATGCTCGGCGCCTGTGTGGTGGTGCCGAACCCGAACATCCCCGGCCCCACCCCCGGCCCCGGTATCACCGAGCCCGTTCCGCCGCAGGTGCAGACGCGCACCTTCAACGATCCCCGCGTCGGCGGCCGCTGGGTCGACCTGTGTTATGCCCAGGGGTCCTGTCGCCAGCAGCAGCAGATCGATGCGTTCTGCCAGCAGCAGGGGTACGACCGGGGGATTTCCTCCTACTCCCGCAACACGGTGATCTTCCAAACCAACGTGCGGCTGGGCGACCAGTCGGTCTGCCGGTCCACCGGCGTCGGCAACTGCCACCGGGTGGCCAGCGTCACCTGCGAACGCTCGGGGTAAGGCGGTCCCCCAGGATCGGGGCGGCTGCGGTCATCCCGATCCGTCTGACAACGCCGGCTTGGCCTAGCCGCCCTCCGCTTCCGGGTAAGGCAGCGCCGTGCCGGGCACATCCGCGGGGTGCGCCTTGAGGTTCGCGGCTTCGCGACGGATCGGTTTGGCCACCGGACAGACCTCCTGCACCAGCGAATTCAGCTTGTTGACGAGGCTGTCTTCCACGAGGCCGTAGTGGATGTAGTTGCCCTGGCGCTTCCCCTCGATCAGCCCTGCTGCCGAGAGGATCGACAAATGCGCCGAGAGCGATGGCTTCGTGATTTCGAAGCGTGCTGCGATCTCGCCCGCCGAAAGAGGGCCGGCCGAGAGGTAGGCGAGGATCTTGCGCCTGACAGGAGACACCAGCGCTTCAGCGACAGCCTGCAAGCCGTCTGCCATTTTGGCTCTCCCCTAATTAGTCTATTGACTAAATGCCGTTGCGGCGTGCCTTCTCCAAATTAGGCAGTAGCCTAAATGGGGGCAAGGACCATGACCGAAGGACCCGATGCGCTCGATCTGACCTACGCAGCCGCCCGGCGCGAGGCGCACCTGATGGCCGGCGCAAATGGAGACCTGGCCCAACGGGCAATGGTCTACCATCACCTTTACCGCCACTCCGGCGGCAATCATGTGTTTCCGCTTCTCGCGGCGCACGGCGCCCTTTGGGCAAAGGGCTATTTCGCCACGGGCATGCGGGTCGGCCGCGTTCTGTCGCTCCGCGACCTTCATCGACCGGCCGAGCGGACGCGTAAACTTGCCGCTCTGGCGGCCTTTGCCGACGCGTTCCGGGACATCAACCGGCGCGTTTGCATCGAAGTCTTTGCGACCTACCAGTTCACGGCCAGGTATGGAAATGCGCCGGGGGTGGAGCGCTACGTCGATCCCCTCCTGCTGGAAGCCCTGAACCGGTGCCACCATGCCAGAAGCCACCAGCGCCTGCTCAGCCGTACGGACCGAAGCGACCTGTTCGAGGCCTTCTTTCGCTGGGAACAACACGCCGTCGTCGGCCCGTCCGTCGACAGCGCCGTTGCGGGTTTCGATTGGGATCGGATTCGAAGGCTCTCCCTGCGGCCGACCATCCGCTTCGCCTACATTCCCCGCCGGGAAGCCCTCCGCTTTGCCGACTTCGCCGACGTCGACGAGCGAATCGAGAAAGGCCTGCGCGCCTTTGAGATCGCGGAAGATGCCGGCTGGACCCGTGTGGAGGGCACGCTGTGCCGATATGGGGTGCTGCCCGGCAGCTTCGTTGAGCGGGCCGATACCCTGTTCAGCGCCATGCGGGCGCGCCTGCTTGCCCTGAACGGCGACAAGGCCGGGGCGCTGGTCGGGTGCCGCGGGGCCGGTCCCGGAACCGGGCAGTTGTACAACATCGGCGGTTGCTGACGCGCCAGCTTCGGCAGGCGGTATCCGGCCAAGCGGCCCGCCCGATGCGGTTCGCTGTGACCTCGATTGCCGCCCTCAATCGGCCGGCCGCACGAGGCACTGCCAACAGCAAACGCCCCGGCGGTGGTGGCCGCCGGGGCGTTCGGGTCTTCATCTGGTCCGTGCAGGGCGGTCAGGCCCCGGGCGGCACCTCGGAACCTTCCGGCATGAAGCCTTCCGGTGGGCGCCGGCGCCGCTCCGCCATGAACTGGTCGAACTCCGCCTTGTCCTTGGCGTGGCGCAGGCGGTTGAGGAAGTCCTTGAACTCCGCCTGCTCGTCCTCCAGCCGCTTCAGCGTCTCCACCCGGTACTCGTCGAAGGCGCTGTTGCCGCTCGAACCGTCGCTTGAGCCATGCTGCCCGCGGCCGGCCCAGCGTTCGCGCCGCTCCTCGAAATGCCAGCGGCCGCTGCCGCCCTTCCATCCGCATCCCATGCGTCCGCTCCATATCATGTAGCCAAGGATTGCCAGGCCGACCGGCCAGAACACGACGAAGCCGAGGACCATCGCCGCAATCCAGGCCAGCTTGCCGTAGTCGTCCAGCTTCGCTGCCAGTTCCATCGGAACCTCGATGTAAATGTTTTTAACATTCACATAGCTGGCGCGGATCGCCCGCCATGTCAAGGGGCATATGGGCACGCCACGCCCGATTATCGATCCGGGCCCAGCCCCAGACCTTGCAGATAGACCAGGACGGCGGCCTCCAGCAGCTCCTCCGGCTCCATCGGCAGCTTGCGCCGGGCCATGTCGCCGCGGCCGAACAGCGAGGCGATGCCGTGCGCCACCGACCAGACGTGCAGGGCGACCATCAGGGCCGGCGGGCGCGCCGTCGCCGGCATCAAGGCGCACACCGCCTCGGCCGCATGGCGCAGCACCTCGAAGGCCGCATCGCTGGCCTTGGTCAGCTCCGGGCTGGCATCGGGCGGCACCTGGCTTTCGAACATGGCGGCGTAGTAGGCCGGTTCGGCCCGCGCGAAGGCGAGATAGGCGCGCCCCATCCGGTCGAACGCGGCCAGCGCATCGGGCGCCCCGGCGGACCACGCCGTTTCCAGCCCTTCGGCCAACTGCTCGAAACCGCGGCAGGCGACGTCGGCCATCAGCTCGTCGCGGTCGCGAAAATGGCGGTAGGGGGCGGCTGCGCTGACGCCGGCGGACCGTGCCGCCTCGGCAAAGGTAAAGCCCGCAGGGCCCTTTTCGCCGATCAGCTTCAGGGCCGCGTTGATCAGTGCTTCGCGCAGATTGCCGTGGTGGTAGCGCTGGCGCGGGTGGTTCTTTGACCAGGTCATGTGAACGGGTCTTACATCATCGCCCGCACCGGCGCACCGTCATTCGGCGGTGCGTGTCAGGACGGGCGGAGCGGCCGTGTTGGGGCCGCTCCACCGCGTCCCGGCAGGAGTTGGCCCTACTCCGCGTCGATGAAGGCGCGCACGGCGGCGGTGTATTCGTCCGGCGCCTGCAGCATGGCGAAGTGGCTGACCTCCGGCAGGATGATCAGCTCTGCCCCCGGGATCACCTCGGCCATGTGGTCGGTGTGGCTGCGGGTGATCGCCTCGTCATACTCGCCCAGCACGATGGCCGTCGGCACGGTGATTTCCGCCACCTCTTCATCGGTCCAGTTGGGCTGGGTCATCCACATGTTCACCATCTGCTCGACGAAGGCGTCGAACTCGTCGGGCGTCGGCGACAGCTCGGCATATTTCTCCGACATCCGCTCGATATAGGCGCCGAACACCGGGTCGGTCTCCACAGCCGGGTCCACCCCGTCGGTGGTGATGTTGGCGGCGTGGGCGAACAGGCGGTCGATCCGCTCGGGGTGGCTCATGGCGATGTCGATGCCGATGATGCCGCCGTCCGACCAGCCGACCAGGTCGACGCTGTCGATATCCAGGAAGTCCAGCAGGGCCACGTAGTCCGACGCCATCAGGTCGTAGCCGAAGGGCTCCTCGGTGCGGGTGGAGCGGCCATGGCCGCGGCTGTCGGCGACGATCACCAGATGGTCTTGCATCAGATCGGCCACCTGGGCGCCCCAGATGTCGGCGTTGCCGAGGCCGCCATGGATCAGCAGCACCGGATCGCCGGCCCCATAGGTCGCGTAGTACATGTCGATGCCGTTGACCGGGGCCATGCCGGTCGACACCGGTTCGGGCATCGGTGCCGGATCGGGGATCGACATCCACCGCTCCTGCGCCTGGGCCGGCAAGGCGACAAACGCGGCGGCAAACACGACGGCGGACGCAGCAGCACGACGCAACATGGTCTGATCCTTTAGCTGGAGCGGCTTTCGCCGCATTTGACTCGGTCCGCGCCCACTCCCCACCCGGTCCCCCAGTATTGGACACTGGCTTGGGCGGCCGGCTGGGGGATGGACAGGTGCAGCCAGATCGGAAGCCTGGCCTTCAATGGGTGGGTCCCGACGCTAGCTGGGCCCCCGGCGGGGTGTCAATTTGCCGCTTGGGCGACGGCGGTCCGCACGAAGGTCAGATAGGCCGGGCGGCCGCGGATTTGCTTTTGTTCGTAGCGGGTTGGCGCCAGCTCCCCGGCCTGCCCAAGCGATCGGCGGCAACGGTTCGCGGCCGAAGGAAGCGTTGAGTTCTTCGCAGGTAGCTGCGAAAATGGGCGAAACTAAAGCAGAAACACAATCAATAAAGCATCTACTGCGTCAATGGCGTAAATATAGTGCGCAGATGATGCGCCATTTGATTGTGGAGGTGGCTCGCGCATCAAAGATCGCCAATGGAGGCCAGGATGGACCACACGACAATTCATCCGTCGTGCGCAAGTCGCGCACACCTCGTCGATCTGCATCTGTGGCGCGGGCCGCCCGAGAACCTGGATGAAACGCGACCCGTCCAGATACTGGTGAACCAGGGCTATGTTGTCGGGTTCTGTCCCGAACGTCTGCAACCCGCATGGTCGGCGTACCGAGTTGCGCATGCCGAGGACGATGTCGACTACGACCGACCGCTATTCTACTACGACGACATGCGGCTCGATGAGATGCATCGCATCGGCCGCCACACATTCGGAAAGATTGCCGGCACACAGCTCAACGTCGGGCATATGACGCCCAACGAAGTCATCAATCGTCAGTTCGGGCGTCTCGCGCAGATGGAGACGTTCCTGATGTCGAACATGAGCCCGCAATATGGCTCCCTGAACCAGGGGGTGTGGGCAAGGCTGGAAAAGGCGATCCGTGAGATCAAGGACGAGCCGGGGAAGGACCATGTGTGGGCCATTGTCGGGCCGATCTTCGGCGACGAACCGGCGCTGATCGGCCGCGGGCGCGACAAGCACGTCCCCATCGCCGACGCCTATTTCTGCGTCCTAGTCGATCCGCACAGCTATCCCTACGACACGCTGTCGAAAGTCCATATCGATTGCTTCATCATTCCGCAGACGGCGCCGAACGACTCGCAACCGGCTGATTTTCCGGCGACTTTGGAAGAGGTGGAGGCGGCCACCAACCTCCGGTTCTTTGCCTCCTGGGCCCGGGTTCTGCCGTTGGGATCGGTGATGCGGGAAGCCGCACCGTCCGAAAGCCGCATCATGAAGGCGCTGCAGCAGGTGGCAGAGGAGAGCGATTCGGCGACCAGCGTCGTCAAACAGGCGCGGCCCGAGGCCGACACGATCGACGGGCTGATCGATGCGCTGAAGGCCGAAGCGGCGCAGATTCAGATCCAGGGGCGCGCCCTGACAGAGGCGGAATTGGAGCGCGTGCAGACCCTTCAGCACACGATCTCGTGGTTGCTACGCGCCCGCGATCTTGCGGCACCGGCACCGGCACCCGCCCAGCCCGTGAATGTCATCACCTACAAGATCATCGCGGACATGGGCGACAGGCTGAAGACCGGCGCCCGGACGGCGTGCAATTTCTGGAACCGGTTCGTCACCCCGAAGTATTCGATCGTCATTCGCCTCGGCACCTTCACGCAGCACGGCAACACCATCGCGCGCGCCTACCAGCCCTATGCCAAAGACGGGGTTCACTACGGCAGGGTGGAGTTCAACACGCGGTTCCTCGGGCAATTCACCGAGGACGAGATCGCCGGCACGATCGCCCATGAAATCGGCCACACATTGGGCATCGGCTGGGAGGAGTGGGCGACACTCTACGACCGGGATACCGGCAGGTTCCTTGGTGACGCGGTGGCCCGGCTGGCGGCACTCGACCGCATGGAGGTCGAGCTGGACGGCGGCCCTGGCACCGCACTTGCCCATTGGGACGAGCAGAAATTCGATAAGGAGCTGATGACGGGCTACAAGGATCAGGGCGAACACGTGCTTCCGGTGACCATCGACCTCATGGCCGTCCTCGGCCACACGGTGGTGGAGCGCCTGGACACCATGACGCCGCTGAGCGAACTGCTGCTGGATGCGGCAAGCGTCGTGTTCTCCCGCCAGGACGAGGTGCGACGCCTCGACCTTGAGCACTTCGAGAAGACCGAGCTGTTCGAATGCATTCCGCACACGGTTCCGGTCGCCGATGGCGGCGCCAACAGGATCGGGGCGGACTAGGCTTCGGGCCGATCTGCCTGTCGGGCGGCCGGTTGTGGCATGTCAGCCCGCTTGCCGCACGAAGGTCAGATAGGCCGGGCGGCCGCGGATCTGCTTTTGTTCGTAGCGGGTTGGCGGCCAATCGGCCGGGCGTTCCAGGAAATCCGCGGCGTTGCGTGCGGTCCAGGCGAAGGCGGGGTGGGCGCGTAGGTGCCACAGTGTCCAGTCCAGCAGCCGCGGGTCGTCGCTGGCGATGCGCAACTCGGCCCCCGGCCGCATCACCCGGGCCAGTGTGGCCAGGGTCGCGGGGGAGATGACGCGCCGCTGCCAGTGCCGCCGCTTCGGCCAAGGGTCGGAAAACAACAGAAAAACCCGGCCGACCGCGGCGTCTGGCAGGGTGTCCAGCAGGTCGCGGCCGTCATCGGGGTAGATGCGGATATTGCCAAGGTCCTCGGCGTCGATGTCGCGCAGCAGGGTGGCGATGCCGTTGACGAAGGGCTCGCAGCCGATCAGCGCCACCTCGGCGTGGGTGCGCGCCTGCCAGGCCAGGTGTTCGCCGGCGCCGAAGCCGATCTCCACCCACAGATCCTTGAAAGCACGGCCGCCGAAGGCCTCGGCCACATCCAGCCTCTGGGGCGGCTGGGGCAGGCGCAGGGTCAGCCGCGGCAGCAAGGTGTCCACCAGCTCCGCCAGGCCGGCGCGCAGCTTGCGCCCGCGCTTGCGCCCGTGCAGCCGGCGGGGATGGTCGCTGTCATTCATGGCATCGGCCCCGGCTCGGGGCGTGGGTGAGGCCCGTCAATAGCTGAGCCAGCTCGCCTTTGGCGGGCCGGCGCAGACTGAACAAGCAGAACCTTAGGTGAAGCGCGCCCGCAGGGCCCCTGCCAGGTCGGTGCGTTCCCAGGAAAAGGCGCCGGCATCGTCCGGCTGCCGGCCGAAATGGCCGTAGGCCGCCGTCTGCTCATAGATCGGCCGGCTCAGCTCCAGGCGCTCGCGGATGCCGCGCGGGCTCAGGTCCACCAGCTCCTGGATGGCGGTGCCCAGCGCATCCTCGTCCACCAGCCCGGTGCCGGCGGTGTCGACATAGACCGACAGCGGCTTCGACACGCCGATGGCGTAGGCAAGCTGGATGGTGCAGCGGTCGGCCAGCCCGGCGGCCACCACGTTCTTGGCGACATAGCGGGCGGCATAGGCGGCAGACCGGTCCACCTTGGTGGGATCCTTGCCGGAAAAGGCGCCGCC
>JAGQRL010000217.1 GCA_020425485.1 Rhodospirillaceae bacterium | reverse complement strand
GACCATTCTTCAACAGCCTGCTAGGTTGGGCATCTGACAATATCAGGGAAGAACGCTGCCGACAAAAAGAGTCGAACTACAACTCAGGGAGAGGGAGAAAACCCAATCTGAAGGCCCACTATGTCGCCCGTGATCTCGCGGAGTATTTTGCACAGCAAAAGCATGAAAGGCCGACCTATGGCACCAACAGCGATGGAAGGCCGTCAACTCCCTATACTCGATGCTTGGCAGAGATATTTCAGATCTTGGAGATCGATGCAGATCTGCGTGGACCTGCCGAAGCAGCCGTCGGCGCAATAACGGATGAAGACTTAAATAGGCAGGCGAGCGCATTTCTCACATTTTGAGCATGCGAATTGGATCGCTTAAATGATCCCGCATCACACCGAACCGTGTCGGAGATGCGAGATGCAAATCGACCAACCTCAGCCCAACAATAGCCCGCTCCTTTACTCGACAGGCGACGCCTGTGCCTTGCTGCGTTGCGGCAAGACGAAGCTCTTTGCACTGATCAAGGGCGGGCACCTGGAAACCGTCCAGATCGGCCGCCAGCGGTTGGTCCGCGCCGCCTCTCTCCATCGCCTGGCTAGCCAGGGCACGCGGGCAGCGTGATCCATGTCCCGAAAAGGAACGACCCCGGAGCGCGGGCAGGCGCTCACGGGGCGAGATGATCCTGATCGACTGAACGATCAGCAGAATATCCGGACCTCCTCCAGTCTGCAACGGCTCCGCTGCCGGCAGAGGGTCGTTGGCTCACTCTTGCTACGGGGCGGGGTCCCATGACGATGCCCTTCGACCCCGAGGATCCCGGTCACGGACCGGAGCCCCAAGACCAGCCGGAGCCGCTTTCCGTGATCGACCCCACCTTGCTCCAGGGACGACCTGTTCCGGAGCGCCGCTGGATCGTGCGGGATTGGCTGCCGATGGGGCAGACGACATCGCTCTACGGAGCGGGTGGCACTGGCAAGACCCTGCTCGCGCAGCAACTCGCGACCTGCGTCGCCACCGGCCGCCAGTGGTTGCACTTGCCTACCCACCGGTGCCGCGCCCTCGCTATCTTCTGCGAAGACGACGAAGACGAACTGCACCGCCGGCAACATGACATCAATAGTCACTACGGCTGTCAGTTCAGCGACTTGGCGGATTTCCGGTGGATATCGAGGGTTGGGGACGACAACCTGCTGATGACCTTCGACGCCGGCCGCACGGATGGCGTTGGACGTCTGAAGCCCTTCTGGACGCAGATTTGCGAGGCGGCCAAGGATTTTGGGGCTCGCCTGGTCATCCTGGACACCGCCGCGGATATGTTCGGTGGCTCAGAGATCGCCCGCCCTCAGGTGCGCCAGTTCGTTCAGGGAGCCTGCACCCGCATCGCTCGAGAAATCGACGGAGCCGTCCTGCTGTGTGCCCACCCGTCGCTGAGCGGGCAGGCCACGGGTCGCGGCGACGGCGGCTCGACCGCGTGGAGTGCTTCGGTTCGGAGCAGGCTCTACTTGAGCCTGCCGCCCAAGCCCGACACCGACGATGTGGAGGTCGATGACGACCTGGACGACCAACGCTTCCTCAGCCGGAAAAAGTCGAACTACGCGCGATCGGGCGAACAGGTCGTTCTCCGATGGGACAAGGGCGTCTTCGTCCGCGAGGACGTCATGGCAGGCGACATTGTGGATACCATCCAGCGTCGAAACCGCGAACGAGAAGCCGACGAAGCATTCCTACGTTGCCTCGACGTGCGCAATCGACAGGGCCGGGCGCTCAGCCACTCGCCGAAGGCCAGCAACTACGCGCCCAAGGAAATGGCCAAGATGCCCGAGGCAAACGGGGTAAGCGTCCGCAGGTTGAGCGACGCCATGGAACGCCTGTTCGGGGCCGGCGAAGTAGCGGCAGGGCAGAGAATTGGCATCGATGGTTCCCGCCGCCCAACGCACGGGATCGCCCGCAAGCCCAAGAGCAACCCTTCCGATGCCTGACCAAGTATCTGCTGCATGGTGCTGCACGGTTGCCCGTAAACCGTTGATTCTGTTGCTACACGGTGATGCAGCACGGTGCAGCATGGTTCCCCTTAACCGATTGATTTCATTGCAACACGGTGCAGCATGCAGTGTGTCCCCTTACTACGTAAGGGGGTCTGGCGCCCTCCGGGGCGCGCCAGACCCTTGCCTTCAGGTGGAAGGGTGGCCGGCAGCGGGAGGTGGTGATGTCCTCCCTCGCTGAGGAATGGGGGCGCTGCAGAGATGCCCTCACCGATCGCCACATCGACCGGCTGGCCGGCCTGGGCATCCTGCCGGAGATCAGCCGCCGCGCCGTTGGTGTCGCCTACGTCGAGCGCTTCGGCTCCGGTTGGTGGCAGCCGCTTGAGGAAGGCGGCACCCCATGCTTCGTCAGTCCGGCCGGCTGGTGGTGCGCGATCGCCCGAGAATGGCGCTGGATCGCCGATCTGGTGGCCTGGGGGCCGAACAGTCCCCAGCAGTGGGCTCTCCGTACCGGCAACGGGATGCTGCTTGGCGCAGAAGTGGCCAACGAAGCGGCCTGGCAGCACCGGCCGCTGGACCTGGACGAAACACCGCTTTCATGGCTGCGTCGGGCCTGTACAGGGGCCTGCATCCTCGATTGGCATCGGGTTCACCCGGTCCTGGATTTTTCCGCTCAAGTGGAATTGCGATGCGCCACGCCGGAGCTGCGCCGCCGCCTCCAGCGGCGCATGGCCGAGCTGGCCGCACCGGCCTTCACCGTCACCACGACTGCGGTCAGACGGCCTGATGAAGCGGCCTGAGAGGCGGCGGGCGGAGCGTTCGTCCGCCCGAGCGACAGCCGAACACGGCGCCTACACGGGGTCTATGCTCGCTGCCGACGCTTCGCTCCACCATCCTACCCGCCATTCTGGTCGATCGCGCTGCGCTAAAAAATATTGAACTCCGACGAACCGTGATGAACCGCAGTGTATCAGGATGAATACAAGTTATTCCCGCCAATCTTGAAATATATCTAGGCGATCTTGTTTTCTGTTGACTGGCATATATTTTCAGGTCGTCATGCTCTTTCGCGTCGAAATGCTCGCCCGCCCGGTCAGCAGCAAGAACAAACGGACTGTCGGGCGGATAGAGACGGCGCAACCCATTGAAATGTTGATAGAAATTCGAGGCAGCGATGGCAAACGGACACGGCGGAGCGCGCCCCGGAGCAGGTCGGCCGAAGGGGTCGGTCAATCGGCTCGTCTCCGAAGCCGTTGAGCAGGCAAAGGCCGGCGGCCGGATGCCGCTGGAACACCTGCTCGGCGTGATGCGAGACCCGGCCAAGGACACGGCGACGCGCCTGGAGGCCGCCAAAGCCGCCGCGCCCTACTGCCACCCGCGCCTGGCTCAGGTCGAAGCACGCAACGTCAACGTCAATCTCACGCACGAGGAGGCTCTCGCGCTGCTTGAAGCAGACGGCGACGTCGAGCCCGCCGACCAAATCGCCATCACTCAGGATGACGCGGCGTGACCGCACTGGCACAGGAGAAGAAGATGCCCGCACTCTCAGTCGAAGAGGCCCTGAAGACCTACCACGCCGTCGTCGCTCGCAAACGGGACCTGGCTGGATCGATCCCCGCTGTCGAGGACGACATCGCCGCGTTGACGCTGGCGAAGACGGTGGGCACCGCGCCGGAAGGCGCGGACACCAGACTCGCCGAACTGGAAGCGACCCGCGCTGCAGCCGAGCGCGAGATGGCGGGCATTGAAGGTGCGATCGCCCTGGCAACCCGCCAGCTCGCCGAGGCCAAGGAGGCCGAACGGCTCCAGGATGCGGGCGCCAAGTGGGGCGCCGTTGACCAGGCGCTGGACGCGCTCGCCCCCGTCGCTGCCGAACTGGAAACGGAAATCGCGGCCCTGGCCGCCAAGGCGAAAGTGTTCCGCGACATAGCGACGGACGCTGTCCGCTCCACAATGCCGGCACTGAAGTCGCTGCCTCACCAACCGTCCAATGGTTGGAACAGCATCGGAATTCCGCCCTGGGACGACCTGACGAAACTCGGTCACGACGTGTCGGCGCTGTTGAAGAAGTCCGGCCTCGACCTGATCGACCCGATGCGCGAGGACGCTTGGCAGGTCACCCCGACGGAGCGGCTCAAGCGGGCACGGAAAGTCCTCGACCGCTATCGCGCGGGGGAAAAGCTGTGGTGACCAGTACCGATGCAGAGATTGCCGCGGCGCTCTACGACAACGGCGGCACCGATACAGGACCGGGCTATGAGGCGTCCGCGGACTACTTCTTCGATGGCCAGCGCCGGGCGGCAGCCTTCGACGATGACCACGAGAGGGTGGCCGCAATCGATGCCCAGCGCCGGCAGATGGTGGGTGCCCTTTCCGACCTGAAATTCGGCAAGCGCGATGCCCGCGAGCTGTTCGTGGCGATGAAGGGTTTCGCGGACTATCCGAAGGCCGGAGAGCAGCTTGAGGCCCTGAAGCGCGAATCCCGCAAGGAGCTTGTCCGCACCTATGGCCAGCGGACGGACCGAATGCTGGCCGGCGCGCGGAAGCTGATGGTCGCCATGGACAAGCGGGCGCCGGGCATGATGGCGGCCCTAGACAACGGCTTGGGCTCGGACCTGAAGTTCACCCAGGCCATGATCCGCGCGGCCAAGCGCCACGGGCTGGCTTGATAGAGGCTGCGATGTCGAAGGCCGAAGAAATCGCTCCGCAAGATGCCGAGCTTTGTCGGCAGATCGCCGAACTCGCCATCAGCTTTGACCAGAATGTCAGTGCGACGCAGTCGGTGATGCTCCATCTGAGGGCCGCATGCGCTGAGGCAAGGGCGAGGGCGTTCGATGTCCAGAATCCAGAGATGGTGGACCTCGTCCAGCACGTGTCGGATGGGATCACGAAGGTGATGGCCAATCTGGCCTCAGACAAACCCGTCCGGATGCACGTGGCGCGATCGGCCTTTGACCTGGCAAGGGCATCGCGCCGGGTCTCTGGGGAATAGCCAGGCAGTGCCAGTGCCGAACGAACCGGCAAAAACCTGAAATCCGGTAGCCTATCTCCGGCGGACCGAAGACGGTTCCTTTCTGCTGCTGGATGAACGCCGTTCCGGCCGCCGGGAGATGGCTTCGCTGTCGATGCGAAGGTACCCCGCCGCGAACCGTGCTGATGCCATCTTGGCTCCCGCGGCTCTGTACGCCCAAGACGACGGCGGGGATGCCGAAGGATACCACAGGTCGTGCGGGGCGGCAGACGAATGACAAAGCCCCGCCGTGGTGGCGGGGCTTTTCTGCGGTCCCGGCGGCTTGTCATCGCCAAAAGCCGGGACCGGCCTGCCGAAACAGGTCTTCCAAGCCCGGCACCGTCCCATTGAGAATAGGCCGGCGGAGCGGGAACACTTGAATATATGAGCGCTCGGCCGGCTCAGATCAACGAAATCCGAGGCCAGCCCTCACGCAGGATAGGATTTCCGCAAGTTCCGGTGCCGGAACGGTGAAAGTCTCGTAGCGCCGATTTCCCTGAGCATCGCGGGTCTTGATTCGGTCCAGCCGATCGAGCCCGACCGAGTTCAGCACGTCGCACTTGGCCCACATCTGACTTCGGGCGGGTGGATAAGTGGAGGCCCGCAGCGCGTGGTGCCAGGGTTCCAAAGGGGCCGGCTTGGTGCTGCTGAGCGGCACGACGACAACCAAGTTGGACCGCCTGCGTCTCGGCGACACGACGACGACGGGACGCTTCTTCACCATCTCGGGCGGCCGGAAGCCGCTGGTGAAGTCGCACATCACGATGGTTCCGGGTCGGGGGGAGTAGGTCAGCGGCATGAGCAATCATCCCGATGTCCGGCAAGTCAGGCAAGCTATCGAGACAGGCATGCTTTTCGGTGGGCTGGAAGGTGGGTTATTTCATCATCGACGGATAATCTGTGGGAATATCAATATCATATACTGATCTTAGGCGGACGCTCCCTCCGCCAGTGTGTTTGTTCGCGCTACCGCGCTTCGCGCTGCTTGAGCGCGGGTTTGCGCTATCGCGCTCCGGGCTACTTGGGCGCGGGCTATCTGGCGCTGCCGTGCTGCGCGCCACCTGAGCGCCGGCTTTTCGGCCAGGGACGCAAGCGGGGCGATGGGCGTTCCCTCCATTTCGATCCGGTTGGCGGCCTTGGCGGGCTGGCCGGTAAGCCGTTGGGCATGGGCCATCGGCGATTTGGGCGGGACGGGGAAACGCTAAAGCGCTAGCTTTTGGTGGATCGGCCCGGGCAACGAGCGGGGCGCCGCAGCGGCCGTGCGGCACAGGCGGCAAGGCTCGGCGCGGCGTGTGCCGGGGCTGACGACACCGGGGAGAGGCAAACCCATGAGCGCCCGCCGCAAGGTTGCCCTGCTGGGCTCGGCTCCGCCTGACGTGCTGCGTCGGCTCGCTCCAGAGTTCGACCTCGTCGACGGGCCGGCGGTGTCGGCGCTGGGGGCGGCGGAGCGGGCGTCCATCATCCACGGGCTGACCTCGGCCATGGGCGGGGTGGACCGCGGGATGGTTGCCGATCTGCCGAACCTCGCCGTCATCGCCAGCATCGGCGCCGGCCTGGAAAAGTTCGACCGTCCCTGGCTGGCGGCGCAGGGGATCGAGCTGCGGCCGACGCCCGATGTGATGACCGAGGACACCGCGGAATTCGCCGTCGGCCTGCTGTTCGCCCTGCTGCGCAACATCGTCAGCAACGACCGCTTCGTGCGGCGCGGCGATTGGGCGAAGGGCCGCGCCCCCCTCGGCCTGCGCCTGTCGGGGCGCAAGATCGGCATCGTCGGGCTGGGGCGGATCGGCAGCCGCATCGCCGCGAAACTGGCGGCACTCGGCTGCGAGGTGACCTATACGGGCCGCAGCAGCAAGAACGTGGCCTGGCGCTTCGAGCCTTCGCTGGCGGAACTGGCGCGGTCGGCCGATGGCCTCGTGCTTAGTTGCGCGGGCGGGGAGGGCACGCGGGGGCTGATCGGCGCGCAGATCCTCGACCTGCTCGGCCCGCAGGGCTTCGTCGTCAATGTCTCGCGCGGCTCGGTGATCGACGAGGCGGCCCTGCTCGACGCGCTGGAACGCGGGTCCATCGCCGGTGCAGCACTCGACGTGTTCGAGACCGAGCCGGTGCCGAACCCGCGGTTTCTCGGCCTCTCCAACTGCATCCTCCAGCCCCATGCGGCGGTCTACACCGAGGAGAACCGCCGCGACCTGGTGGCCGCGCTGAAACACCTGCTCGGCGCATAAACATAAAAGATCATATAATTAGCTTTTTGGCCTTGCCGATGGTAGCGTGCGGAAGGTTCCGGCCGGGCGCGGTGGCGGCCGATCGGGCGCGTGTGCCGGCGGAGTTTGAGCAGATCGATGCCGATTACCGACGCCATGATCATCGAGGCCACCATGGCCTCGTATTCCCGCTCCCTGCGCAAGGTGCCCGCCGATGTGACGGCGGCCATCGCCGGCGCCTTGGAGACGGAGACCGACGAAACCGCCCGCAGCACCCTGGCGTTGCAGTTGAAGAGTGCCGAACTGGCCGAACGGACCCACAGCTTCGTGTGCTCCGACAGCGGCATCCCGGTCTATTTCGTCACCATCGGCAGCCGGGCGGAGCTGGCCTGCGACTTCAAATCCTCGATCCGTAAGGGCTGGGAAAAGCTGGTGGAGACCATCCAGCCGCCGCTGCTGATGCATGTGACCAACCCGCTCACGCGGGAGCGCGGGTACCACGGCAAGGACATGCCGATCGTCACCTACGACTTCGAGAGCGGCACCGACTACGTGGAGATGGTGTGCTCGCCCAAGGCGCTCGGCTCCGGGCGCTGGGCAGCCGTGGAGCTGTTCACCTTTCCCACGCTGGAGGAGATCGAGACCTTCGTGCTCGACGTCGCCATCAAGGCGGCCGGCCAGCACTGCCCGCCGGTGGTGATGGGTGTCGGCATCGGCGGGACCTTCGATCACTGCGCGGGGCTGGCCAAGAAGCAGACCCTGCGGCCGGTCGGCGAAGCGAACCCCGATCCCACGCTGGCGGCGATGGAGGAACGGCTGACCAAGGCCGTCAACGCGCTGGGCTTCGGACCCATGGGCACCGGTGGCGACACCACCGCGCTGGCCGTGCATGTCGACTACGCCAGCGGCCACGGGTTCACCCCGGTCGCCGTCTGCTTCAACTGCTGGATCAACCGGCGCACCCGGGTGCGGATGTGGGGCGACGGGCGGATGGAGTGGGCGGAATGACGGTGGCCGAACACGACCTGGCGCTGCCGTTGAGCGAGGCGGCGGTGCGCAGCCTCCGGGTCGGCGACATCGTCCATCTCACCGGAGAGATCTTCGCCACGGCCGGCCTGCCGACGCATGACCGGCTTCTGGCGTGCCTGGAGGGTGCCGAACCGCTGCCGTTCGACATGGCCGGTGGGGCGCTGTTTCACCTGGGCAGCCTGAACGCGGAGGCCGCGGACGGCAGCCTCAGCATCGTCTACATGAACCCCACCACGAGCACCCGCTTCAACGGCCACATGCCGCGGCTGATCGCCGGGCTGGGCTTGCGCGCCACAGGCGGCAAGGGCGGGCTGAATGCGGAGTGCGCGCGGGCGATGGCGGACTGCGGCTGCGTCTACCTGTCGTTTCTCGGCGGCGGTGCGCCCATCATCAGTGCGGCGATCCGCAAGATCACCGGCATCGGCTGGCCGGAGATGATCTCCCACTACCGCATCGCCAGGATCGAGGTGGAGCGCCTCGGCCCCCTCACCGTGGGCATCGATGCCCATGGCGACAGTCTCTACGACCGGACCTTGGCGACGGCGCTGGAGCGGCGCGAAACCGTGCTGGACCAGCTTCGCGCTGCGCGCGGCGGCGGCGGCTGACGGGATCGCCCCGTACACACCGGGATACACACCGGGAGCAACAAAGCGCTTGTGTCGCAGGTCTAAAAGTGTAAAAGCTATATGGCTAGCCTTTCGCCGTGGCGGAGGTGTGGGATCCGCGTATCCCAACAAAAAATAACCTTAGGGAGATCGTCCAGATGCTGAGCCAAACCTGGAACAACGCCTGCCGTACGATCGCGGCGGGGGCCCTCGCCGGGCTTGCGGTCATGAGTGCCGGGGCCGCGCTGGCCCAGGACTACCCCGACGGCCCGGTGACGCTCGTCGTCGGCTTCCCGCCGGGCGGGTCGACCGATGTGGTCGCGCGGATCCTGGCGGAGAACATGAGCGAGACGCTGGGGCAGCCCGTGCTGGTGGAAAACCGCCCGGGGGCCAGCGGCACCGTCGGCATCGCCTATGTCGCCACCTCGGAGCCCGACGGCTACACGCTCGGCGTCAGCGGACTGGGATCCTCCATCCTGGTTGCCGCGACGGGTCGCGACACCGGCTACGACATCGACAGCCAGCTCGACATCGTCGGCGTCATGGGCACGCTCGGCCTGGTGATCGCCGGCCGCACCGGCCTGGAGCCGCAGACCCTGGAAGAGCTTCTGCAATACGCCGCCGACCATCCCGGCGAGCTGACCTACGGCAGTTCCGGCGTGGGCACGCCGGGCCACCTGGCGATGGAATACCTCCTCAGCCTCGCCGATGTGGAAATGCTGCACATCCCCTATCAGGGCAACACGCCGCTGATGAACGACGTGCTGGGCGGGCATGTGGACATCGCCCTGCTGACGACGCCGGGATCGGCGGAGCAGGTGCGCGCCGGTGGCATCTATCCCTATGCCGTGACGTCGCCGGAGCGCTCGCCGCTGATGCCCGAGGTTCCCACGGTGATGGAGAGCGGCTTCGAGGGCTTCACGGCGACGCTGTGGAACCTGCTGGTAACGCCCCAGGGCACGCCGGAAGACGTGCAGATGCGGCTGTCGGAAGCCTTGAACACCGCGATGCAGGATGCCGACGTTCTGGCCGCCTATGCCGAGCAGGGGTTGGCCCCGACGATCACCACGCCGGCGGAAGCCACCGCGTTCCTTGATCAGGAGCGCGAAAAGTGGGAGGGCGTGATCGCCGCGCTGGGCATCGCGACGGAATGATATCGACAGGGGGCAGCGGCGGCTGCCCCCGTTCCTCCACCTGCAGGGGGGACTCTGGATGAGCCTCGTCTCTCTCCGGCTGGTGGTCGCAACCATCTTGGCGGCCATCGGCGCAGCCGCATTCGTCATCGGGCTCGACTACGACTTCGGAAGTGCGACGCGCATGGGGCCGGGGTACTTCCCCCTGGTGCTGTCCGGTCTCTTGACCGTGCTGGCGCTGGCGGAAGCCGTTTCGGCGGTCCTCAAGCCCGATCCGGACGACTCGCCGACGCTGGATTGGCGCCCGCTGGTGGCGATCCTGGGGGCGGTTGGCGGGTTCGCGGTGGCGATTTCCCTGTTCGGGCTGGTCCCCGCCTTTTTCGTCGTGATCCTGTTCTCCACCCTGTCGGAACGCGGCTATGGCTGGCTGCCCGCCACCGTCCTGTCGCTGGTCACGTGCTTTGCGGCGTGGCTGCTGTTCTCGCGCCTGCTCGGCATAACCCTTCCACTGTTCCGCTGGGGGTTGTGACGACATGCTTGAGAACATGGCGCTCGGCTTCGCCACGGCCTTCACCGCGACCAACCTGTTCTACTGCTTCCTCGGCGTGTTCCTCGGCACCTTCATCGGTGTGCTGCCGGGCCTGGGGTCGCTGGCCGCCATCTCGATGCTGCTGCCGCTGACCTTCTACCTGGAGCCGACGACCGCGCTGATCATGCTGGGCGGGATCTACTACGGCGGCGAATACGGCGGGTCGATCGCATCGATCCTGCTCAATCTGCCGGGCACGCCCTCCCACGCCGTTACCTGCCTGGACGGCAACCCGCTGGCCAAGCAGGGCCGGGCGGGGGTGGCGCTGTTCATCACCGCCATCGCCTCCTTCGTCGGCGGTACGGTCGGCATTGTCGCCCTCATGGGCTTCGGCCCGGCGATCGCCCGGATCGGGCTGAGCTTCGGGCCGGGTGACTATTTCGCGCTGATGCTGCTGGGGCTTGTGGCGGCGGTGACGGTGGGGGGAGGCTCGGTGATCAAGGGCCTCATCATGGTGGTGCTGGGCCTGCTCCTGGGCACCGTCGGCACCGATGTGACCTCAGGGGAATTCCGCTACACCTTCGACTTCCTGGAACTGCGCGACGGCGTGAGCCTGGTGGCCATGGCGATGGGCCTGTTCGGCGTGGCCGAGGTGATCAGCTCGGTGCGCGGATCGAGCGAGCGCAAGATCACCCAAAGGGTCACGCTGCGCAGCATGGTGCCGACGCGGGCCGACATGCGGCGCACCCTGAAACCGATGGCGCGCGGCAGTTCCATCGGCGGCTTCCTGGGCGCGTTGCCCGGCACCGGCGTGGTGATTTCCGCCTTCCTCGCCTATGCCACGGAGATCCGCGTGGCGAAGGACAAGTCGCGCTTCGGCAAGGGCGCCATCGAAGGCATCGCCGCCCCGGAATCCGCCAACAACGCGGCCGCCCAGACCGCCTTCATTCCCACGCTCACCATCGGCATTCCCGGCAGCGCCACCATGTCGATCATGCTGGGTGCCTTGATGATCCACGGGATCTCGCCGGGGCCGCTGCTGGTTTCCGATCATCCGACCGTGTTCTGGGGCCTGATCGCCAGCTTCTGGATCGGCAACATCTTCCTGCTCATCCTCAACGTGCCGCTGATCGGCATGTGGGTGCGGGTTCTGCAGTTCCCCTACAAGTTCATCTACCCGGTGGTGATCGCGCTGATCTGCATTGGCGTGTTCTCCATGCGGACGAGCGTGTTCGACGTGTGGCTGGTGGTGATCTTCGGTGCCCTGGGCTACCTGCTGCAGCGCGTCGGCTATTCCCCGGCCCCCCTGATCCTGGGCTTTGTGCTGGGGCCGATGCTGGAGGAGAACCTGCGGCGGGCGATGCTGATGGCCAGGGGCGATCCCTACCGCCTGGTGGCCGATCCGCTCACCGGAACCATCCTCGCCATATCGGGCCTGCTGGTGCTGTGGGCGGTGCTGGGCGGCGTGCGCAGATGGTTCGGCGCGCGGCGCCTGGCCAAATACTCCGTCGACGAAGCCTAGCGATCTTCTTGTGCAGTCTGCGCCGGCCCGCTTCCCCACCCAGGCGCCGGTGCGGCCGGCGGGCCGCTCAGGTCAGCAGCTTGATGTCCACCCGCACCATGTCGCCGCGGTAGATGCCGTTGGCGATCAGGCCCATGGTGCCGTCTTCCACCACCGCGGCACGCTGGACATAGGCGACGGGGTCGCCCAGCGGCACGCTCAGCAGTTCGCTGATTTCCGGGTCGGCGGAGCCGATGGTGAGGATCTGCCGCGCGGCCACCACCTTCACGCCTGGCACGTCGGCAATCAGCCGCATCGCCGTCTTGCGGCCGAAATCGGCCCGGTCGATCTTCGCGCAGATGCGTTCGTCGATATAGACGTCGGCCAACAGGAACGCCTCGCCCTCGCGGCGGTGCAGCCGGCGCAGATGCATGTAGCTGGCCGCCAGCTCGCCCACCTCGGCGGGGAAGTCGGTGGGCATCGACCCGTTGTCGGCGTTGAGCACCTCGATCTCGGCGTCGTCGCGCGACATCAGCAGGCCGTTCCAGTCGGTCTGGACGGCGCACCACAGGTCGCGGCGCTTGCGCTTGCGCACGAAGGTGCCCTTGGCGCGGAAGCGCTCGATCAGCCCTTCCTCCTCCAGCACGCTGAGCGCCTGGCGGATGGTCATGTTGGCGACGCCGCACTCCTTGGCCAGCTCCTCCACCGTGGGAATGCGGGAGTCCACGGGCCATTCGCCGGTCTGGATGCGGCGGCGGAACAGGGCGGAAAGCTGCAGATAGCGGGCGACCGCACTCTTCGACAGGGCCGAGGCCGTTCGCGATCGCTCAAGAGCTTTCTGCATACGCTCACTCCGAATAGTTCATTGCCGGACGTACGGTCGGTTGGGTATGCTGACTGACCGATATGCTAGCTTATTGCATTTTTGATTGATCGCGCAACGCGTTCAAATCGGATGACAATTGGGTTGATCAGCGGTGTCGGGTTGGTCCTTGCGTACGACGAGTAGGAGGTTTTCGTGTCCGGCAGCATGTCTCATGTGAAGGTTCTGGATCTCAGCAGAGTCTTCGCAGGCCCCTGGGCGGCACAGATGTTAGCCGATTTTGGAGCCGAGGTTATCAAGATCGAACATGTGCAGGGTGGAGACGATGTGCGGCGCATGGGCGTTCCCCATCTCAACGCCGACGGTGGCGAGACCGGAGTAACCTCGTCCTTCCTGGCCATGAACCGCGGCAAGCGGTCGCTGGCGGTGGATATGTCGAAGCCGGAAGGCCAGAAGATCGTCGCCGACCTGGCGGCCGACGCCGACGTGCTGATCGAGAATTTCAAGCTTGGCAACATGGCCAAGTTCAACCTGGACTACGAGACGCTGTCCAAGGTGAACCCGCGCCTGGTCTATTGCTCCGTCACCGGCTACGGGCAGACCAATCCGCGCTCGGCCCGGCCGGGCTACGATCCGGTGTTCCAGGCGGTGACCGGGATCATGAGCATCACCGGCGTGCCCGATGGCCAGCCGGGGGCCGGGCCGAACCTGGTCGGCTACTCGATCTCAGACATCACCGCGGGGTGCTACGCCGTCATCGCCATTCTCGCCGCCCTCAACCACCGCGATGCCGGGGGTGGGCAGGGCCAGCATCTCGACATCGCGCTGTACGACACCCAGGTGCACGCCGCCTCGCACATGGCGATGAACTACCTGTCCAACGGCAAGGTGCCCTTCCGCAACGGCACCGCTTCGCAGATCACCTGCCCGTGGCAGGTGTTCAACGCCGCCGACAAGCCGATCATGATCGCCGTGGGGAACGACCCGCAGTTCCGCCGCTTCGCCGGGCTGCTCGGCTGCCCGGAGCTGGCCGACGATGTGCGCTATGCCACCAATATCGAGCGGGTGCGCCACAAGGAAACGCTGGTGCCGATCCTGTCCGCACGCATCGGCGAATGGCAGGCCGCCGCCTTGCAGGCGAAGCTCGACGAGGTGGGCATCGCCGCCGGGCCTATCAACAGCTTCGATGAGGTGCTCGTCGACGAACAGGTGGTCCACCGCAACCTGCGCCGCCGCATGACCCACCCTGCGGCGGGAGAGATCGACGTGATCGCCAATCCGATCCGCTTTTCCGCAACACCCAACGTGTACGACCGGGCGCCGCCGGAACTGGGTGCGGATACCGACTGGGTGCTGGACACCCATCTCGGCCTGTCGGCGGAGGAGATCGCCAAGCTGCGCGAGCAGGGGATCGTGGGCTAGATCGCTATCGCGATCTGAAGAGCCGGTTCCAGCCCGCTCCCCCACCCGACCACCCAATATTTTACAATGGCTTGGGCGGTCGGGTGGGGGAGTGGGCAGGCGCAGGACCACCAGCAAATGGGCAGAGCCCCTGTCGCGGGGACCGGCGCCTGCTTTCCCAGCAGTACCGGGCCTTCGCTCTGGGCCTACGCGTCGGGCCGCACCATCGAGAAGACCTCTTCGGTGATCGAGTAGTCCATGTAGCCGAGGCGGGCGAGCGGGCGGATGCGGGTGATGTCCAGCACGCCATCCACGATCACCTCGTCGGCAATGTGGATGCCCACGACCTCGCCGAAGATCACCTCCGACCGCGCCCGGGTGCCGTTGCGCGCCATCAGCGGCACGACCTGGTTGAGAATGCATTCCAGCGCGATGGGCGAAGCGGCCACGCGCGGCACGGCGACGTTGCGGCAGGGCGCCTTGGCCAGCCCGGTCATCTCGAACTCGTCGACCGCTGGGGCGACCATGGCGGAGGACAGGTTGACCTGCTCCCTCAGCTCCGCCGTCGCCATGTTGACCACGAACTCGCCCGTCGCCTCGATGTTGGTCTGGCTGTCCTTGCGGCCGGCGGACGAGAACATCACGAAGGGCGGCAGGCCCGAAACGGCGTTGTAGTAGCTGTACGGTGCCAGGTTGGCGACACCGTCTACCGAGAGGCTGGAAATCCAGCCGATGGGGCGGGGCACCACAAGTGCCGTCCAGGGATTGTGGGCGAGCCCATGCGGTTCGCTTCTTGGGTCGTAGAACACCGACCTCTCCTCATTCCGCTACCGACGACATGGCTGCGGGCGGCAGCGGCGTCCGCTCGTCGCTAACACTGTTCAGTTCTGGCGAGATGTGGTCCGGCAGGGGAATGCCGTGGGCGTTGAGGGTCATCGCCACCATGGAATAGTAGCCCACCAGTGCGGTCAGTTCGACCACGCCCACCACCCCCCAGCGCGCCCGCACCGCACCGTACACACCATCGCTGACGCGGCCGGTTTCCAGAAGCTCGCGGCTGTATTCGTAGATCTCCTGCTGGTCTTCGCTGGCGAAGCCGGGCAGGCGGCCCGCCCGCAGATCCTCGATGACGGCCGTATCCAGCCCGGCGCGCCGCGCCTCGCGGGCGTGGATGGTCCATTCCAGCTCGCTGTTCCAGTGGCGTGCGGCCACCAGGATGGCCAACTCGTTCAGGCTGACGGGCAGCGAGGTTTCGAACCGCAGCACCTGGCCCAGCGCCTGCCAACGGTCGGCCAGCGTCGGGTTGTGCAGAGCCGCCCTGAGGGGGCCGACCAGGT
>JAGQRL010000216.1 GCA_020425485.1 Rhodospirillaceae bacterium | reverse complement strand
GTTCAGCGTCCAGGTGGAGAACGACATCCCGCTGGTGGATGCGGTGAGTGCAACCGGCAGCTCCGTGGTTCCCGACAGCCTGCTGCTCGACGAGACCATCGCCAGCAGCCTGGCGACCGGTGAGGTCGACGTCTACGGCTCGGGCGACACCGGTGTGGACAACGCGCCGGCCGGGATCGACGAACCCACCTCCGCGGGTATCGGCCAGAGCCGGACGACCACCGGGACGGTGCGGACCTGGTTCACCGGCAGCACGGTGACCATGGGTGCCGACCAGTCCGGCAACGCCACCGTGGTGTTCTCGCTGGCCCTGGCTCTGGCTCTGGGCGGCACGGAGGTCACCAGCCTGGCGACCAACCTGTCCGTCTCCGACAGCAGCTACACCGATGCCACCATCACGCTGTTCAACAACAACGGCGTGATCGAAGGCCGGGTCGGCGGTTCGGCCACCGACATCGCCTTCACCATCGAACTGGACGGCACCACCCAGTCGTCGACCCTCGCCGGGCTCGACAGCGCCCAGGTGGTGGTCACCCAGTACATGGCTCTGGAGCATGACCAGGCGGGCAGCACCTTCGACGAAAGCCTGATCCTCGAAGTGGTCGGCCAGAACGCCGTCCTCGGTGTGAACCTGGAAGTGACGGCCACCGACGCCGACGGCGACCAGGTGACCGATACCGCGACCGCGGTTCTGGCCAACACCGGCGGCGGGGCGATCAGCTTCGGCGACGACGGCCCGCAGGCGGTGGTGGATGCCAATGGCGATATCACCACGCTGACGGCCGGTGGCATCGTCTACGAAGACGCCCTGCCGGGCGGCAACCTGACGTCTGTGATCGATCAGAACGTCCTGGTGATCAGCGGCGTGGCGACCTCCGGCGCGGGCCCGCTGTCCCTGTCGGCTCTGGTCAACTTCGGTGAGGACGGTGCCGGCGACGGCGGCGGCTTTGCCTTCCTCGACACCAACACCGTCACCTCGGTGATGGAGGCGCAGGGCCTGTCGTCCGGCGGCACGGCACTCACCTACACGCTGACCACCGGTGCGGGCAGCCAGACCCTGACGGCGATGGCCGGGACCGACACCATCTTCACCCTGGAGGTGGAAGGCGACGGCGACTGGACGTTCACCCTGAGCGGCCCGATCGACCACGCCACCGGCAGCGGCGACGCGAGCACCAATGTCGGCACCGCCGCCGACCCGATGGAGAGCATCGACTTCTCGGCGATCATCTCCGTGACGGACGGCGACGGCGATACGGCCACCCTGGCCGATCTGTTCTCGGGGGCGGCGGAAAGCCCGTTCGCCATCCAGGTGCAGAACGACGTGCCGATCGCCCAGGACGACGTGGTGGTCGCCGACCGTCAGGCCCTCGACTACAACGTCACCGTGATGCTCGACCTGTCGGGCAGCATGGGCGAGGACCCCGACGGCAACGGCCCGTACGAGACGCGTCTGGAGCTGGCGCTCGACGCCCTGACCACGCTGATCACCACCATGCGGGACGAGTCCGACAGCGACTCGGTGACGGTGAGCCTGCTCACCTTCCACAGCCCGGGCGGCGGTCCGACCACGGAGCTGGTGTTCGAAGGTCTGAATGCCGACGATGCCCTCGCGGCACTGGCGGCAGCCCAGTCCTCGTTCTCGCCGAGCGGTCAGACGCCGTACGAGACGGCGATCACGGCCCTGACGCAGTTCCTCAACGACCTGTACCCGGGCCAGACCTACTCGGTGCCCGACGCAACCGGCAACAACACCCTGGTCAACCTGGTCTACTGGTTGTCCGACGGGCGGCCGGTGCCGAGTAGCCAGGACATCGAGACCAGCCAGGTGACGGCTTGGGAAACGGCACTCAGCAACAAGGGCTTCGAAGGGTCGTATGCCGTGGGTATCGGCAGCGACATCACCAGCGATGCCAGTGCGGTGTCCGAGCTGAACAAGATCGCCTATCCCAATGACAACACCACGCCGGGCGGACCGGATGACTACACCCTGCTGGTGACCGACGAGTCGCAGCTGGCTCAGGTCCTGGTGGACACCATCCCGATCGCGGCGACCGGCGACGTGTTCGACACGACGACGAGCAACGACAGCATCGGCGCCGACGGCGGGTACTACGACGGCGGTACGGAACTGGTGGTGACCCTGGTTGAGTCGATCAATCCGGGCGGCACCGGAGACACCGGCGATCTGATCACCGATGCCGACGGGTCCGTCACCATCGATGGTCAGTACGGTACCCTGACCATCGGCCGGGACGGCCAGTTCCGGTACGACTTCGACGACTCCAACGGGTCGCCCGACGACAACCAGTTCGTCGACGTGTTCCGCTACACGATCACCGATGCCGACGGTGACAGCGTCGACCGGACGCTTGCCATCCGGGTCGGGGACGGTCAGCCCTACGCCGACGGCAGCCCGATCGTGGGCGACACCGACAGCAACAATCTGGACGATGTCCTGATTGGCGGTGGCGACGACGATCTGATCATCGGCGGTGCGGGTGCCGATACGCTGTCCGGCAACGGCGGCAACGACATCCTGATCGGCGGCGTGGGTGACGACACGCTCAGTGGCGGCTCCGGCGACGACATCCTGCGCGGCGGCATGGGCGAAGACACCCTGACCGGCGGCAGCGGAGCCGACAGCTTCGTGCTGGCCGGCGACGATCCGGGTGTCAGCGACCTGATCACCGACTTCGATGCCACCGAAGACCAGCTGGACCTGTCGCAGTTCTTCAACAGCGGCACGGATGCCCAGGCGGGAACCACCCTGATCACCGATCCGGGCAACTCCAACCTGGTCACCGGTGTGGAGATCGGCGGCCAGACGGTCGCCAGCTTCACCAACCCGGTGGACATCTCCGGCACCGGCGGCATCCAGGTGGTGGTCGACGACACCGGTACTCCGGTGACCATCACGGCTTAACCGCCACCGCCTTACCGGCGTAACGCGAGCGGCCCCGGACTTCGGTCCGGGGCCGTTCTTTTTTTGCCGGCATCGCAATCTGCGGGTTGCGGGCTTTGCCGGGCCGCCAGCCGGTCGCGTTCATGGTCTTGGGGGCCCATCCGGGGTAGTCTCGGCGGCAGATTTACCAGCGTGAAGAGGCAGGCCCGTGGTTTCGTACATCCCCCCCGTTCAGGATATGCGCTTTGCGCTGGACACCATGGTCGGGCTCGACAGCATCGCCGCCCTGCCGGGCTACGAGGACGCTTCGGCAGAGCTGGTGGATGCGGTGCTGGAGGAAGCCGCCCGCCTGGCGACGGAAGTGATCGCGCCGGTGAACCAGGAGGGCGATCAGCAGGGGGCGGTGTTCGAAAACGGCGTCGTGCGCACGCCCGATGCCTTCAAGTCCGCCTATGCCCAGTACCGCGACGGCGGCTGGAACGCGCTGCCCTTCGATCCCGATTTCGGCGGCCAGGGCCTTCCCTGGTGCGTCGCCATGCCGGTGCAGGAGATGTGGCAGTCCGCCTCCATGGCGTTCGGCCTGTGCCCGCTCTTGAACCAGGGGGCAGTGGAGCTGCTGCACGAGCACGCGACCGACGAGATCAAGCAGACCTATCTGTCCAAGATCATCTCCGGCGAGTGGACCGGCACCATGAACCTCACCGAGCCGCAGGCGGGCTCGGACCTGGCGGCGCTGCGCTGCCGGGCGGAACGCGACGGCGACACCTATCGCATCCGCGGCCAGAAGGTGTTCATCACCTACGGCGAGCACGACCTGGCCGACAACATCGTCCACATGGTGCTGGCCCGCCTGCCCGATGCGCCGGAAGGCTCCAAGGGCATCAGCCTGTTCCTGGTGCCGAAATACCTGCCCAACCCCGATGGCAGCCTGGGCGACCGCAACGACGTGCGCTGCGTGTCCATCGAACACAAGCTGGGCATCCACGGCAGCCCCACCTGCGTGATGGCGTTCGGCGACACCGATGGTGCCGTGGGCTGGCTGATCGGCGAGGAGAACCGCGGCCTCAACGCCATGTTCGTGATGATGAACAATGCCCGCCTGTCGGTCGGTCTGCAGGGCGTGGCCATCGGCGAGCGCGCCTACCAGCAGGCCCGCGACTTCGCCAAGGAACGGGTGCAGAGCCGCGACCTTGCCGGTTCCGCCGGGCCGGTCACCATCGTCCACCACCCCGATGTGCGGCGCATGCTGCTGACCATGCGGGCGATCACCGAAGCGGGCCGGGCGCTCACCTACTATGCCGGCGGCAAGCTGGACATGGCCAAGCGGGCGCCGGACGCAGACGCCCAGGCCGCCGCCCAGGCGCGCGTGGACCTGCTGACGCCGGTGGTGAAGGCCTGGTGCAGCGATGGCGGCGTGGACATCGCGTCGCTCGGCGTCCAAGTGCATGGCGGCATGGGCTATGTGGAAGAAACCGGGGCCGCCCAGCACCTGCGCGATGCCCGCATCTGCCCGATCTACGAAGGCACCAACGGCATCCAGGCGGCCGACCTGGCGTTCCGCAAGGTGATGCGGGACAAGGGGGCCGCCGCGCGCACGCTGTTTGCGGAGATGCGCGGCGCTGCGGCGGCGGACGGCGCCGGGCCGGTGGGGGCGGGCCTGATCCCGGCGGTGGCCGCCCTGGAGGAGGCGACCCAATGGATGGTCGGCGCCTCGGCGGAGGATGCAGCGGCGGCCGCCACGCCCTATCTGAAGCTGTTCGGCATCGTCACCGGCGGCTGGACGCTGGCGCGCCAGGCGGCGGAAGCCAGCGCCCGGCTGGCGGCCGGCACTGGCGACGCCGGCTTCCTCAAGGCCAAGCTGGCCACCGCCCAGGTGTATGCGGACGCCCTGCTGCCGCAGGCTGCCGGCCTCGCCCAGACGGCCATGGCCGGCGCCCGCGGCCTGATGGACGTGCCGGAAGACGCCCTGTGATGGGGGGCGTGACAGGGGCTGTGGCGGCCGGTCCCCTTGGTAGTTCCCTCGGCAGGCCCCTTGGCAGACCTGGCGGATTGCGATAGCCGATGGCCACGGCGATGGTGTGCCGATCGGTTGGCGGAGGCGGCATGGCGCGGTGTCTGACAAGGCGGGTATGGCTGGCCCTGGTACTGGCCGCCGGGGTGGCCGCCGCGGCGGTGGGGCCGGGTGCCGGCGCCCACGCCCAGGTGACGGCACCGCTGCCGCAGGTGCGCCCCGCGGTTCCCGCCCCGGCTGCACCAGCCGCTCCGGCCGTTCCGGCCACGACCACGGCAGTGCCGGAGGCCACCGGCCCGGACATCACCCCGGATGGCGGGGCCGTGCCGCTGGCCGTCGTGCTCAATCTGCCTGCGGAGGTATCGGCACCGCCGCTGCCCGGCCAGCGCCCGCCGCCGCCGCCCTTCGTCATCCCAACCGCCCCGGTGGTGGTGGTGGCACCCGCGGTGCCGCGCGCCCATGAGGTGGCGGAAGCCGCCGGCTGCACGGTGCCGGCGGAGGGCCGGCTGGCCTTCACCACCCCCATCGATGCGACCACGGAGATCACCATCGCCGCGGTGGGCGATGTGCTGCCCCACGCCCGCCTGCAGCGCCAGGCCTTCACCGAGGCCGACGGCTTTGCCAGCCTGTGGCGCGAGGTGGCCGACGTGATCGCCGCCGCCGACATCGCCTATGCCAATCTGGAAGGCCCGACGGCGCGGGACATCGGCAAGGACGGCCGCGAGGTGGCCAACCCGGTCGACCACTACGACGACTGGGTCTATTCCAGCTATCCGATGTTCAACTATCACCCGCGGCTGCCGGGCGACCTGGCGGCCAGCGGGTTCGACATCGTGTCGACCGCCAACAACCATTCGCTGGACCGCTACGCCATCGGCGCGGACCGCACGCTGGAAGCAGTAACGGCGGCCGGGCTGGCCCATTCCGGCACGCGGCCGAGCACTGATCCCAACCGGCCCTGGCACACCATCACCGATGTGGCGGGGCGTCGCATCGCCTGGCTCGCCTGCACCTACGGCACCAACGGCCTGCCCGACCGGGCCGGCCAGGTGCTGCTGTGCTTCGATGAGCGCCAGCGGGTGCTCGACACCCTGTCGGCGCTGGCCAGCGATCCCGACATCGATGCCGTGGTGCTGACCCCCCACTGGGGCGTGGAATACACCCACACCCCGCGGCCGGAACAGGTGGAGCTGGCTCATCTGGCCATCGAGGCGGGGGCGGTGGCGGTGATCGGCAACCACCCCCATGTGATCCAGCCGTGGGAGCGCTATGTGGCGAATGACGGGCGGGAAGGCTTCATCGCCTACTCGCTGGGCAACTTCGTCAGCGGCCAGTTCGAGCTGCCGCGCCGCACCTCGCTGATCCTGGTGCTGGGGCTGGCCGAGGATGCCGCGGGCCGGCTGGCCGTGGCGGGGGCGCGCTACGTGCCGCTGGCCATGACCAACAGCGCCAGCGCCCGCCAGCCGACCTTCGGCGTCGATGCTGCGGCGCGCACCGGGGCTGCGGACAGCCTGGCCCATGCCGCCGGTCTGCTGCCGGCAGGAGCGGTGCTGCCGCCCGATGCGCCGCTGACCGGGCTGACCGCGTGCGATGCCGGCCGCCTGCTGGCCGCCGGCGGCGCGGGGTAGGGCAGGCAGGTCTTTCGGTAGGTCTGCGCCAGCCCAACGGCCGGGATCGAATAGCTCAAAGACGAAAGACCGCGGGCGTCGCGCCTCAGGCGATGGCGCCCACCTTGCGGCCGGCCTTGGCGAAGGCGTCCAGCCCGAAGGCCAGGTCCTCGCTGCTGAGCGCCGCGGTCATCTGCGTGCGGATGCGCGCCTTGCCTTCCGGTACCACCGGGAAGAAGAAGCCGGTGGCGTAGACGCCTTCCTCGAACAGCGCTTCCGCCATGCGCTGGGCCAGCTCCGCCTCGCCCAGCATCACCGGCACGATGGGGTGGGCGATGCTGGCGGTCAGCGGGAAGCCCAGCTCCGTCAGCCCGTCGCGCCACGCCTGGGCGTTGGCGAACAGGCGGGCGCGCAGGTCGTCGCCGTGCTCCACCAGGTCGATGGCCGCCAGGCCGGCGGCCACCACCGGCGGCGGCAGCGAGTTGGAAAACAGGTAGGGGCGCGAGCGCTGGCGCAGCAGGTCGATCACCGGCTGCGGGCCGGCCACATAGCCGCCCAGCGCTCCGCCCAGCGCCTTGCCCAGGGTGCCGGTGAGGATGTCGATCTCGTCCGGAATGCCGAACAGCGCGTGGGTGCCGCGGCCCTGGGGTCCGATGAAGCCGGTGGCGTGGCAATCGTCCACCATCACCACCGCATCGTAGAGCTTGGCCAGGCTGGCGATGTCCGGCAGCCGGGCGAAATCCCCGTCCATGGAGAACACGCCGTCGGTGGCGATCATGATATGGCGGGCCCCCTCGGCGCGGGCCTGCTTCAGGCAGTCCTCCAGCTCGCCCATGTCGGACTTGGCGTAGCGGTAGCGCCGCGCCCGGCTGAGCCGGATGCCATCGATGATGGAGGCGTGGTTGAGGGTATCGGAAACGATGGCGTCGCCATCGTCCAGCAGCGGCTCGAACAGCCCGCCATTGGCATCGAAGCAGGCGGCGTAGAGGATGGCGTCGTCCTTCAGCAGGAACTCTGCCAGCCGCCGTTCCAGCGCCCGGTGCAGGTCCTGGGTGCCGCAGATGAAGCGCACGCTGGCCATGCCGAAGCCGTGGTCGTCCAGCGCCTGCTTGGCGGCGGCGATCAGCCGGGGATGGTCGGCCAGCCCCAGGTAGTTGTTGGCGCAGAGGTTGAGCACGCCCTCGCGCACCGCGGAGCCCTGGCGCACGGCGATGCGGCCGGCCTGGGGCGAGGTGATCTCGCGCTCACGCTTCAGCAGCCCGCCCGCGGAAAGCGCCGCCAGTTCGCCGGAGATGTGCTCTAGGAATCCCTGACCCATGGTCGGCAGCCTTGCTGGGACCGGCGACGGGCGTCAAGTGGAAGAGGATCGCCGCGGGACGCCTTTACGGTTTCCCTCCGGCCGTCGCGAATTTATCTTTCCACTCGCAACGACGTGGGGGGGGGGGAACATGACACGGTCGGCGCTGGCGGCAGTGATTGCCGCGACCATCCTGACGATGCCACTGGCCGCGGCGCGGGCGGACGTGGTGGACGATTGCGTCGGCGCGGCCGACCCGAACCTGCGCATCGACGGATGCACGGCAGTGCTCGAATTCGACGGGATTGCGCAGTCGGATCTCGCCGCCATCCATGCCAACCGCGGCATCGCCTATGTCCAGCTCGGCGGCTTTGCCCAGGCGATCGAGGACTTCGACGAGGCGATCCGCCTTGGCCTGGAAAGCCCCATTCTTTACTTTCACCGCGGCTTGGCTTTCTTCGAGCTTGGCGACTATCGGCGGGCGATCGAGGACAACGATGCGGCGATCCGTCTGGACCCGAACTTTGCCTCGACTTACAGGATCCGTGGCAATGCTTACGGGCAGCTTGGCGAGTACGAGCGCGCGATAGAAGATTACGGCCAGGCGATAGATCTGGAACCGGACAATCCCGTAAATCACTACAACCGTGGCCTCGCGTATAGAAATCTTGGCGATTTCCAGCAGGCGCTCCAGGATTATGGCGACGCCCTCCGCCTCGATCCGGACTATGTTGCAGCTTACGTCAACCGGGGCCTCATCTATCGCGAGCTCGGCGATTACGGTCTGGCAATCGAAAACTATAACGAAGCGCTCCGGATCGCGCCGGACCTTGCTCTGGCCTACAACAACCGTGGGCTGGCGCTGGACGACCTCGGCGAATACCTGCAGGCGATCGAGGACTACGACGAAGCGATCCGGCTGGCGTCGGACTTTGCCTTGGCCTACAGCAACCGCGGCTTGGCCTACGCGCATCTTGGCCAGGACCAACGGGCGATCGAGGACTTCGACCAGGCAATCCGCATCGATCCGAGCACCGCCCCGGCCTACCAGAATCGCGGCCTCGCCTATGCCCGGCTCGGCGACGACCGGCGGGCGGTTCAGGACTACGACGAGGCGATCCGCCTGGGGCCGGGCTCTGCCGAGTTGCACAACGTGCGTGGCATTGCCCACCACCGGTTGGGCGCGCATGAGCGGGCGTTTGAGGATTTCGACGCGGCGATCCGGCTAGATCCCGACAATGCCGTGATACGCGCCAACCGCGGCCTGTTGAACTACGAGGCCGGTGAGTACCAGCTGGCGATCCAGGACTATGACGAAGCAGTCCGCCTCGATCCCGGCAATGACCTAGTCTATAATGATCGCGGATCTTGCTATGGTGCGTTGGGAGACTATGAGCGGGCGATTGAGGACTATAACCGGGCGCTGGACATCAATCCAGAATTTGTAATGGCCTACTTCAACCGCGGCGGTATGTATATTTTTCTTGGCGAGGAAGGTCCGGCTGTCGAGGACTTCGAGGAGGCCCTCCGCCGCTACGACGGCCCGCCCGATCAGCGCGCGGGCGTGCTGGTCGACCTGGCCACGCAGCTCTATGCGAACGACCACGCCGACATCGCGCTGCCCTATGCCGATCAGGCGCTGGGCCAGTCGCCACACTCGCCTGACGCCATGACCATCCGCGCCCATATCTACGCCGCGTTGGGGCGTAGCGACGACGCGCTGGCCGAATTCGAGCGGGCGATCTCAGTCGGTGGAGCGGAGGTGGTCCGGCAGGTTCAGCAAGCGCTGACGGAGCACGGCTATGCGCCCGTGGGACCCGATGGCGACTACGCAGCGGAGACGCGCGCAGCGCTGGAGGCCTGCTTGCAGGCGGGGTGCCGGCTACTTCATTAGCCGCCCGGGCCGCCCGGGACCGGACGGGACGCCAAGACGCCCCGTGGCGGGGCCGGTGAGGCCGGGGCCGACCGTCAAGAGCGGCTAGACCGGTACCGGCTGTTCGGGCTGTTCGGGTTCCTGGCCGGCGACGCGGAAGCTCTCACCGCAGCCGCAGCGGTCCACTTCGTTGGGATTGTTGAAGACGAAGCGGGCGCCGAGGTCTTCCTGCACGTAGTCCATCTCGGTGCCGATGAGGAACATGGTGGCGGCGGGGTCGATCAACAGGGTGACGCCCTTGTCCTCCACCTTCTCCTCAAAGCGCTTCTGCTCCTCGGCATACTCCATGAAGTAGCTGAGGCCGGAACAGCCGCGCGCCTTCACGCCGACCCGCAGCCCCAGGATGGGCTTGTCGGCGGTGTCCATCAGTTCCTTCAGGCGCGCCGCGGCGCGGTCGGTCAGGGTCAGGGCCTTGGGCAGTGGCTTCATCTCCGCATCCTCGCTCGTTCGCCCTTTGGTAGAATCATATGGGGCCGCACCGGCTAAAACCCATAGCCCAGCGCGATCTGCGCATCCTCGCTGGCCATGCCCAGGTTCCACGGCGGATCCCACACCAGCTCCACGTGGCAGCCGCTCACCCCCGGCACGTTGCGCACGCCGCGCTCCACCATGGCCGGCAGGCTGCCGGCGACCGGGCAGTTGGGGGCCGTCAGCGTCATCTCCACCCGGGCCTGGCCGTCTTCGGCCACCTCGATGCCGTAGATCAGCCCGAGATCGTAGATGTTGATCGGGATCTCCGGGTCGAAGATCAGCAGCAGGTTGTCGATGATGGCGGTCTTCACCGCCTCCGGATCGATGGGGCCGGCCGGCACCTCGCCCACGGCGGGCGGCACATGCACCCAATCGGGTTCCACCACCTCCATCGACGGCAGGAACTGGTCGAGCCCCGGGCCCGGAACCGGCCGCCCGCCGGCGAACTCCCCGCTCATGCGAAGATCTCCCGCACGCGCAGCAGGGCGTCCACCAGCACGTCGATTTCCGCGCGCGTGGTGTAGAGGCCGATGGAGGCGCGGGTGGTCGCCGCCACGCCGAACTTGTCCATCAGCGGTTGGGCGCAGTGGTGGCCGGCGCGCAGGGCCACACCGTGGGACATGTCCACCAGGGTGGAGATGTCGTGGGCGTGGGCGCAGTCCAGCGTGAAGGAGGCGATGGCCGCCTTGTCCGGCGTGGTGCCGTAGAGCGTCAGCCCCGGCACCTCGGCCAGCCGGGCCATGGCATAGGCGCCGACATCGTGTTCATGGGCGGCGATGGCGGCACGGCCGAGCCCCTCCAGATAGTCCATGGCGGCGGCCAGGCCGATGGTTTCGGCGATGGGCGGGGTGCCAGCCTCGAACTTGGCGGGCAGCTCGGCGAAGGTGGTTTCCTCGAAGGTGACGCGGCGAATCATGTCGCCGCCGCCGAGAAAGGGCGGCATGCGGTCCAGCAGGTCTTCCTTGCCGTAGAGCACGCCGACGCCGGTGGGGCCGTACAGCTTGTGGCCGGTGAGCGCGTAGAAGTCGCAGTCCAGGTCGCGCACATCCACCGGCATGTGCACCGCCCCCTGGGAGCCGTCCACCATCACCGGCACGCCGTGGGCATGGGCCAGGGCCACCAGTTCCTTCACCGGCACCACGGTGCCCAGCACGTTGGACACGTGGGTGACGGAGATCAGCTTGGTGCGCGGGCCGATGCGCGCTTCCACCTCCGCCAGGTCGAGCGCGCCGTCGTCGCCCACCGGCACCACCACCAGCTTGATGCCCTTGCGGGCGCGCAGAAGCTGCCAGGGCACGATGTTGGCGTGGTGCTCCATCTCCGTCAGCATCACCTCGTCGCCTTCGGTGAGGAACGCCTCGCCGAAGCTGTGGGCGACCAGGTTGATGGCTTCCGTCGTGCTCTTGGTGAAGATGATCTCGCGGTCGGAACCGGCGTTGAGGAAGCGCTGTACGGTGGTGCGCGCGGCTTCGAACGCCTCGGTGGAGCGGGCCGACAGCTCGTAGAGGCCGCGGTGCACGTTGGCATAGTCGTCGCTGTAGGCGCTCATCAGGGCATCCAGCACCACCCGCGGCTTCTGGGCCGAGGCGGCGGTGTCCAGATACACCAGCGGCTTGCCCGGCTTGCCGGGCTTTTCATGCACCCGGCGGGCGAGGATGGGGAAATCGGCGCGCACGCGCTCCACATCGTAGGCGGCGGGCGTCTGCTGCCCCAGTTCGCGCGGCAATCCATCCATTGGCTGCTGCTCCATGCCCCCATGCATCGCCGGCCGTTCCCCCTGTCCTGCTCAGGCGGCCGGAGTGTGCGTGCGCGTGTGCGCGTGCCACCACGACCGGGCGGCGTCGGCGAAGGCTTCGGCCACGCCCTCATCGGTGATATCGGCCATGGCCTCGCCGATAAAGGCTTCGATCAAGAGGCCGCGGGCCACCGCTTCGTCGATGCCGCGGGCGCGCAGGTAGAACAGCGCGTTGTGGTCGATGTCGCCGGTGGTGGCGCCGTGGCTGCACTTCACGTCGTCGGCGAAGATCTCCAGCTCCGGCTTGGCGTCCATCTCCGCCTTGGGCGACAGCAGCAGCGCGTTGGAAAGCTGGTGGCCATCGGTGCGCTGGGCATCGCGGGCGACGCCGACGCGGCCCTGGAACACGCCGTGGGCGCGGTCGTCGAGCACGCCGCGGAACACCTGGCGGCTCACCCCATCGGGGGCGGCGTGCTGCACCAGGGTGGTGGTGTCGATATGGCGGTCGCCGTTGCCCAGGTAGACGCCGCCCAGGTGCACATCCACCCCCGGACCGTCGATGGCGACACGCATCTCGTTGCGCACCAGGCCGCCGCCGGTGGTGAGCGCGAAGGCTTCGAACGTGGTGTCGCGGGCGACGCGGACATCGCCGCGCGCCAGGTGGAGGGCGCCGTCGCCGCCTTCCTGGTGGCGGTAGAGGCGCACGCGCGCACCGTCGCCGAGCGCGATCGCCTGGGTGGGCAGGATCACCGCATCGCCCGCCGCCGGGCCGGCCCAGTGTTCCACCACGGTGACGGCACTGTTGGCGCCTGCCCGCACCGACAGGTGGGGGGCGGCCAGCACCGGGGCCGGGCGCTGGGAGAACAGGTGGACGAGGCGCAGCGGAGACTCCAGCTCCGCGCTTTCGGCCAGCTCCACGAAGGCGCCATCGGCCATCAGCGCCAGGGCGGCCCATTCCAGCCCGTCGCGCGCTGCCGCGTCGCCCTCGAACAGGGCAGCCAGGGTATCGGGGGCCTCTTCCAGGACCTCGGAGACCGGGCGCACCGTCACGCCGTCCGGCAGGCTGCCGAGGAACGACAGGTCGGCGCGGAAGCGGCCGTCCACAAACACCATGGCGTGCAGGCTTTCGTCCGCCACGGCCAAGGTGTCGTCCAGGTCAGCGGGCGGCGGCTGATCGCCGGCAGTCATCAGCGGGGCCAGCTTGGCCAGCCGCTTCAGGTCGGTGTATTTCCACGCCTCGTCGCGCCTGGTGGGCAGCCCCGCCTGGGCGAAGCGGGCCATGGCGCGGTCGCGCGCCTGCATCAGCGCCGGGTGGCGTGCCCCCGGCAGGGTGTTGCGCGCCAGCCGGTAGGCATCCATCAGCGGCCGCGCGGTTTCCACCAGCACGAGGCTGTCTGAGTGCGGATCACCGCCATGCAGAGGCGTGGGTACGGCCGTCATGCCGCCTCCACCAGGCCGGCATAGCCCGACTTCTCCAACTGCTCGGCCAGCTCCTGGCCGCCGGAGCGGACGATGCGGCCATGGGCCAGGATGTGCACGAAGTCCGGCACGATGTGGGTGAGCAGGCGCTGGTAGTGGGTGATGACGAGGAAGGAGCGGTTGGGCCCGCGCAGGCGGTTGACGCCATCGGACACCACCTTCAGCGCATCGATGTCGAGGCCGGAATCGGTCTCGTCGAGGATGCCGAGGGAAGGTTGCAGCAGCGCCATCTGCAGGATTTCGTTGCGCTTCTTCTCGCCGCCGGAAAAGCCCATGTTCACCGGCCGCTTCAAGAGGTCGTCCTTCACCCCCAGCTCCTTGGCCTGGGCGCGGGCGAACTTCACGAAGGCCAGCGGGTCCAGCTCCTCCTCGCCGCGCGCCCGGCGATGGGCGTTCACCGCGGTTTGCAGGAAGTTGGTCATGCTCACCCCGGCGATTTCCACCGGGTACTGGAAGGCCAGGAAGATGCCCGCGCGGGCGCGCTCCTCCGGCACCATCTCCATCAGGTCGGCGCCGTTGAAGGTGACCGAGCCGCCGGTGATCTCGTAGCCTTCGCGGCCGGACAGCACGTAGGACAGCGTGCTCTTGCCGGACCCGTTGGGGCCCATGATGGCGTGCACCTCGCCGGCGCCGACGGACAGCGTGACCCCCTTGAGGATCTCCTTGCCGTCGATGGTCGCGTGCAGGTCCTTGATTTCAAGCATGTTTGGCAGATCCGTTGGCAAGAGGAACAGCGCTGGGCGGCGGCCGATGGGCGCCCGTTATCCGACGCTGCCTTCCAGGCTGATGCCCACCAGCTTCTGGGCTTCCACGGCAAACTCCATGGGCAGCACCTGCAGCACCTCGCGGCAGAAGCCGTTGACGATCAGCGTCAGCGCCTCTTCCTCGCCGATGCCGCGCTGGCGGCAGTAGAAGAGCTGGTCTTCGCTCACCCGCGAGGTGGTGGCTTCGTGCTCCACCGTGGCGGTGCGATTGCGGTTTTCGATATAGGGCACGGTGTGGGCGCCGCACTGATCGCCGATCAGCAGGCTGTCGCACTGGGTGTAGTTCTTCGCCCCCTCCGCGCCGGGCAGGATGCGCACCAGGCCGCGATAGGTGTTGTCCGACTTGCCGGCCGAGATGCCCTTGGAGATGATCCGGCTGCGCGTGTTCTTGCCGATATGGATCATCTTGGTGCCGGTATCGGCCTGCTGGTAGTTGTTGGTGATGGCGACGGAGTAGAATTCGCCCACCGAATTGTCGCCCTGCAGGATGCACGACGGGTACTTCCAGGTGATCGCCGAGCCGGTTTCCACCTGCGTCCAGGAAATCTTGGAATTGCGCCCGCGGCAGGCGCCGCGCTTGGTGACGAAGTTGTAGATGCCGCCCTGGCCGTGCTCATCGCCGGGGTACCAGTTCTGCACCGTGGAGTATTTGATCTCCGCATCGTCGAGCGCCACCAGTTCCACCACCGCGGCGTGGAGCTGGTTCTCGTCGCGCTGCGGGGCGGTGCAGCCTTCCAGGTAGGAGACGTAGGCCCCCTTGTCGGCAACGATCAGGGTGCGCTCGAACTGCCCGGTGTTCTCCGCATTGATGCGGAAATAGGTGGACAGCTCCATGGGGCAGCGCACGCCCTCTGGCACGTAGACGAAGGAGCCATCGGTGAACACGGCTGAGTTCAGGCAGGCGTGCTTGTTGTCCGCCACCGGCACCACCGAGCCCAGATACTTCTTCACCAGCTCCGGGTGGTCCTTCACCGCCTCGGAGATGGAACAGAAGATGACGCCGGCTTCCGACAGCTTCTTCTTGAAGGTGGTGGCCACCGAGACGCTGTCGAACACCGCATCGACGGCGACCACGCCGGCCAGCAGCTTCTGTTCGGCCAGCGGGATGCCCAGCTT